>JBIIQL010000149.1:0-7523 GCA_044342095.1 Pirellulales bacterium | reverse complement strand
GATCACCGACCCCGAAGCCGGTGCGGGGAGCCTCGCGGCCCGAGTGATCGTCAATCGGATCTGGCAGAGCCATTTTGGCACGGGGCTGGTCGCCACACCGAGTGATTTCGGCGCCCAAGCCGATCCCGCCTCGCACCCGGAGCTCCTCGAGTGGCTCGCCGCGGAACTCGTCCGCGGCGGCTGGCGTCTGAAATCGATCCATCGGCTCATCGTCACCAGTGCCACCTATCGGCAGGCCTCGACCGCCTCTCCCCACACCCTTTCGGTCGATCCCCGCAACCGACTCCTCTCCCACTTCAGCCGCCGCCGCCTCGACGGCGAGGGAATCCGCGATGCCCTCCTGGCGATCTCCGGGGCGCTCGACCCGACGATCGGAGGCCGGGGCGGAGCCGATGACCGGTCGCCGCGACGGAGCCTCTACCTCGACGTCAAGCGGAGCCGCCCCTCCCCCTTCCTCCGCGCCTTCGACGCCCCCGACCGGGTGACAGGAATGGGGAAACGGGCGGTGACGACGACCGCCCCGCAGGTGCTCCTCCTCATGAATGCCCCGGCGGTCCGCGGCTGGGCCGAGGCGTTCGCGGCGCGGGTGGTCGCCGAGCCGCACCGCTTCAGCGACGAAGTGACCGTCCAAACCGCGCCGATCCACACCGCCTACGCCCTCGCCCTCGGCCGGGCCCCGACGGCCGACGAGCTGACCGAGGCGCTTGCGTTCCTCGACGGCCAAGGCGCCGCGTATGCCGCCGAGGGGCGGGAGAACCCCGCCGCCACGGCACTGGCCGACTTCTGTCAGGTGCTCCTCGGGCTCAACGAAACCCTCCACATCGAGTGACCGCCATCATGTCGCGATACCAGCTCCCCGTCGCTCCACGGCTCGCCCTTCCGCGACGGACGATGCTCGCGCGTTGTGGAGCGGGCTTCGGCCTCCTCGCGCTCGATCGTCTCCTCGCCGAGGAGTCGGCGAGAACCGCCACGAGTCTCGGCCAGTCGCCCCACGTCGCTCCGAAGGCGAAGCGGGTGATCTGGCTGTTCATCAACGGGGGGCCGAGTCAGGTCGACACGTTCGATCACAAGCCGGAACTGGCCCGACGCGACGGCGAGCCCCTCGCCGGATTCGACGCCAACACCGGGTTCTTCGCCGGATCGGTCGGTGGGCTCATGAAGAGCCCGTTTGCCTTCCGGCAGCACGGGGAGAGTGGTGCGTGGGTGTCGGAGATCTTTCCCCGACTCGCTAGCCACGTCGATCGGATGGCGTTCGTGAAGAGCTGCTGGACCGATTCCAACAACCACGCCCCCGCGCTCCTCCGCCTCAACTCCGGGTCCACGCGTGTCGGCTTCCCCTGCACGGGGAGCTGGGTGACCTACGGGTTGGGGAGTGAAAACCGCAATCTCCCCGGCTTCGTCGTCATGGTCGACACGAAGGGACGTGGGCTTCCCAAGGGCTATGCCCAGAACTGGTCGGCCGGATTCCTCCCGGCGGCGTTCCAGGGCACGACGATCGACACCGCCGGGACGCCGATCGCCAATCTCGCCCGCCGCGCGGCGATGACCGACCGCGAACAGCGGGCCCAGTTCGACCTCGCCGCGAAACTCAATGCCCGCCACCGCGACCGCACCGGCGTCGATGGCGATCTCGAAGCGCGGATCGAGAGTTACGAGCTCGCCTACCGGATGCAGATGACCGCCCCGGAAGCGCTCGATCTCGCCGCCGAAACCCGCGAAACGCTCGATCTCTACGGCCTCGACGACCCGACTTGCGGCCATTTCGCCAGGCAGTGCCTCACCGCCCGACGCCTCGTGGAGCGCGGCGTGAGGTTCGTCCAGATCTATTCCGGCGGCGAGGAGAATCAACAGAGCTGGGACGGCCATGCCGACATCCGTGGCAACCATGCCGGCTTCGCCGCCGAAACCGATCGGCCGATCGCCGCGCTCTTGGAGGATCTCGATCGCCGCGGGCTCCTCGACGAAACGCTCGTCGTCTGGGGGGGCGAGTTCGGCCGTCTTCCGATCGCCCAGAAAGGAGATCAGCCCGGTCGCGATCACAACCCGCACGCCTTCACGATGTGGCTGGCAGGCGGCGGCGCGAAGGGAGGGGTCACGTACGGCGCGAGCGACGAGTTCGGCTTCAAGGCGGTCGAGAATCGGGTGAGCGTCAACGACATTCACGCCACGATCCTCCACCTCCTCGGCCTCGACCACACCCGTCTCACTCACCGCTTCAACGGCCGCGACTTCCGGCTCACCGACGTCTCCGGCGACGTCGTCCGCGGGATCGTGGCCTGACCCTGCCGATCCCCCCATCGCACCGACAGCGTGCTCAGCGGACGAGGTGGCGGGGAAGGTCGGTGACACGCTCGCAGCCGATCTGCTCCATGACTTGGAGCAACTGCCGGGAGAGGATTTCCGCGGCGTGGTCGCCGCCCCGGGCACCGAGAGCCGCGGCGGCATACATGAACGCCCGGCCGAGAAACGTGAACTTCGCCCCGCTGGCCAGAGCCCGGGCGATGTCGGGGCCGGAGCGGATGCCACTGTCGAGCATCACGGTCGTCTTTCGACCTACCGCTTCGACGATCGGCCCAAGGGCCCGGATCGACGACTGCCCGGCGTCGAGTTGTCGGCCGCCATGATTGGAGACGATGATCCCGTCGAGCCCGCGGGCCACCGCGATCTCGGCATCTTCGACCGTCGCCACCCCCTTGAGCACCATCTTCCCCTTCCAGCGGTCGCGGAGCCGGGCGAGATCATCGCCGGTGAGCCGGCCGGTGAAGGTCCGATCCATGAAGTCGGCGAGTTGGCGGAGATCCATGTTCGCCGGCATGTAGGGGGTGAGCGAGGCGAGCGTCGGCTTGCCGCGCCTGAGCATCGTCATTCCCCAGGATGGCCTGAGGATCATCTGGAGGATCGTCCGCGCCGTCAGCCGAGGCGGCACGGCGAACTGGTTGCGGATGTCATGGGGACGGTAGCCGAAGGTGGGGACATCGGCGAGGACGACGAGCACCTCGCACCCAGCCCGCTCGGCTCGGGCGAGGAGATCCTCCCGGACGGCCGGATCGATCGGGTTGTAGAGCTGGAACCAGAACGCTCCCTCCGTGATCCGGCCGATCGTCTCGAGGCTCGCAGTCGTGCAGGTGCTGAGGATGAAGGGCAGGCGGCGGGCGGTGGCCGCACGTGCGAGGGCCTCGCAGGCCCCGGGCCAGATCAGCCCCTGGAGCCCCACCGGGCAAACGCCCAGGGGCGCTCCCCACGACCGCCCGAAGAGCTCCGTCTCGAGCGACACCGGACCATGATCGGCGAGATAGAACGGATGGAGCTTGACGTCACGGAGATCGGCGGCGTTGCCTGCCAGATTGACGTTGTCGTGGCAGCCGCCATCGAGGAAGTCGAACACGAATCCCGGGATCCGGCGTCGGGCCGCCGTCCGCAGATCGTCGACGGAAGGATAGCGATGGTCGAAGGGGGCGGGCATGCAGTTCGGAGGAGGATTCCTCGCCGGGTCAGGGACGGTTGACGGAGACACGCACGGGGGCGCTCGCGAAGGTGTGCTTCATGACGAAGTTGATCGTCGCATGAACGGTCACGGGAACGAGTTGCCGCTCCACCGCTGGGGCGTCAGCGGCCGCCACAAGCGTGATGTGGCCGACCGATTCGCCAGCGGTGAGAAGGGTCTTGCTCCGGGCACCATCGATCTTCACCCCCTTGGGGAGCGGATTGCCGTAGGGCGTCTCGAGGTGCTGGAGCATCATGTCGAGGGTGATGTTTCCCTTGTAGTCGGGGGCCCGTTCGACGGTGATCTCGAGGCGCTGCGAGCCCCCCGGCTCGAGCACCACCTCCGTGCTGCTCACCGTGATCCCACGGACGTCCATCGGCCTGGCGACCGAGACGGTGTGGAGATCGACCGGATAATGCCCGCGCCCACCCCCCGGCATGTAGATCTCCTGGAGCGGATCGGCGCGGCTCTGGATCGTGGCCTTCGATCCGTCGGCCGCGGAGACTTCCGCGCTCCCGGTGATCGTCACATTCCCCCATCCGGCCGGGGCGTCGGCGGCAGCCTCAAGCCAGATGCAGCCGTCGTTGCCGGTGGCGAGGATCCGACCGGCGACGGCCGTCACCCCGGCAGGAAGGCCGTCGACATGCAAGTCGATGTCGCCACTGAAGCCAGCCCGCCTCAGGGCACGGACGTAGATCGGCGCGGCAAGCCCTGGGGCGAGGAGGGTCTTGTCGGTGTCGGCTTCGAGAACGAAGCCGGGGGTGGCTGTGCCGACACGCAGCGCGTAGGGATAGCCCGCTCCGCCGCGGCCGTGGAGGTCGCGGATCTCGATCGTGAAGTCGCCATCCGCCGGAGCGGCGAAGCGCTCGAGATACGGATCGGCGGAAAGAACTCGCTGGTAGGTGGCGTCGTCGGCCTCGGCGAGGAGCGTCCCGTCGGGCTTCAGGATCCGCAGCTTGGCATCGAGATTCGAGCCGAGCCGGCGGGCGAACACCTCGAAGGCAAACGCCTCCCCCGCCTTGGCGGTGAGCGTGAAGCGGTCGACCTGCCCCGGGCTGTCGAGATCGCCGCAGACGACCGACGGACTGCCGATCGCCAGCGACGGGGTGGTCGCCGGCGCCTGTGCGGGCGACCCATCCGTGGCCTGGGCCACCGCCGGAGGCGTCGGCGGCTCGAGGAGAATCGGCTCGGCGGTGACAAGCACCCCCACCCCGCCGAGCGGTCGCCCCTCGAACTGCGGCGCCACCCGGAACACCCCCGGTGGCGTTCCCGCCGGAATCGACACCGGCGTGGGGCCGAGCGGAAGGGGCCCGCCTGTGAACAGACTCAAGCGCCCGGTGGCACCGGGCGCCACGGCCAGCGGGTGGACCGACCTCAAGAACGGCCGTGGTGAGGCCTCGACCGCGTAGGTCCAGTCGACATTCCCCTGGTAGCGGACATCGCGAACTTCGAGGAGATAGTCCCCCGCTTCGAGCGCGTCGACGGTGAGAAGCGGGTCGCCAGCGAGGACGTTGTCGCTGGCGGCGAGCGTCTGGCCGGCGAGCGTCCGCAGCGTGAGCAGCGGATCGACCCGGCTCTGCATGTCGTGAAGACGGTTCTGAAGACGCTGCGCCACGAGGTGGAAGGCCCACGGCCCGGCGGTCTCGATGCGGATCCGCCACAGGTCGACATCCTCCCCCTTCTCGAGCGCCCCGCAGAGGGTGGCCGGGAGGGTCACCGGCTGGGCCTTCTCGAGGGTGTCGTTGTCAGGGTTCTCCGCCACGATCGCCTCGCGGGCCACGACGAGCTGGCCGACGGTGCTCGCGCCGTGGGGGGTGATGACGCGGAAGTCGCGAATCCCGGGAACCGCATCGGCATCACAGCGAATCCGCAGCCGCGTTTTCGAGGCCGAGACGTCGTTCTTGTCCCGGTCCTCCGGCTTTTCCGTGTCGAGGGGGACGATCTCGGCGTGAACGCCTCCCCCGGAAACGATCACAGCCTCGGCCCCGGCGAGGTTGTAGCGGGCGGAGAGCTCGTGCTCGGTCGTCGCCCCCACGACCGCCGCGGTGGGGCGAAGGCTCATGAGCATCGGATAGCTGTTGTTCGTCTGCGCCACAGCCGTGTCGGCAAGGAAGACGACCCCGAAGAGCCCGGCCAGACGAAGGAAGCGCATGGTCACCGCACGAAAAGAAAGTGCTTGGAATTGATCAGCGCCCAGAGGAGATCCTGGAGACCCTCGGTGGGCGACGGACAAGCGGCGACGACCTCCGCCGCATCGGCCGCCTCGAGCGCCGACGGCGGACGGGAGAGGGTGGCGAGATAAAGCTCCTCGACACACGCCGCCAGCGGAGTGCCAGCCGAGACGAGCTTCGCCACCCGCCCCGATCCATCGGCCACCTTCGTGGCGACGATGTCGCCGTTGAGCGTGTGGAGGGCCTGAGCGAGATTCTCGTCCGGGGTCCGTTCGCACTCACAGACGCTCGCCCGCTTCGGCTTCCCGAACGTCACGAGGAAGGGATTGGTGTTCGCCGCAGCGGCATCGGGAAGCTCGATCGCCCGCGTTCCGAGGGGGAGGCTCGGATACTTCGTCCGCACCCCGGTGGCCTCGTCGATCCCATCGAGGAGCGACTCGGCCCCGAGCCGCTTGACGCGGTAGTGGCTGTAGAAACGCTCGTCGGTGGCGTTGCCGGCGGTGGGCTGGGAATCGAGCTGGTAGAGCCGGGAGGTCATGATGAACCGCATCAGCCGGCGAACGTCGAAGCCGCTGCCGCGGAACTCGGTGACGAGGAGATCCATCATCGCCGGGTTCGATGGCGGGTTCGTCGAACGAATGTCGTCGATCGGCTCGACGAGCCCGCGGCCGAGGAGGTAGGCGACGTAGCGATTGACGACGTTCCTGGCGAACCAGGCGTTGTCCGGCGTCGTGAGCCAGCCGGCCAGGGCGATTCGTCGATCGTCGGCGTTCTCGATCGGCTCCCCGTCGAGCGGCGTCGGCTTCATGACCGCGCCGGAGCGGGGATGCGAAACCTCGCCGGCGGGATTGACGACGACAATCGTCTCGCCGCCGAAGATCCCGAACTCAGCGCTGTTCTTCGAAGCGACGCGGGCGAAGAAGGCCGCGAAGCCGTAGTAATCGGCCTGCGAGAGCCGTTCGTAGGGGTGGTGATGGCACTTCGCGCACTGGAGCCGTGTTCCCAGGAACAGCTGCGCCGTCGACTCGGCGAGATCGGAGGGGTTGTTGGCGATGCGGAAATAGTTCGCCGGACCGCTTGCGAAGATCGATCCCTTGGCCGTGATCAGCTCGGTCACGAACCGGTCGAACGGCTTGTTCGTCCGGAAGCTCTCCCGGAGCCAGTTGTGGAGGGCCCACATCCCGCTCTCGCCGAGAACGGCCGAGTTGTTCCGGATCAAGTCGGCCCACTTCAGGCTCCACCAGGCGGCGTAGCGATCGACATGGCGGTCGCGGGCCGGGTTGCCGGTGAGACCGAGCAATTCGTCGACGAGCCGTTCACGCTTGTCCGGAGCGGTCGAAGCGTGGAAGACGCGGGCCTCGTCAGCGGTGGGGAGCCCGCCGACAGCGTCGAGGTACGCGCGGCGGAGGAAGGTGGCGTCGTCACAGAGCCCCGACGGCGTCAGACCGATCTCGGCGAACTTCTGCCCCGCCACGGCATCGAGCGGATGGGAGCTCGTCCAACCGGAGAGATCGGCGTCGGTGGCGAAGGGGACGACGAACGTGGCAATCGTCGCCTCCCCGCCAAACCGGGCCATCACCGCCCCCTGTCCTTTCCCGACCGTCATCGCCACGCCGGCCGGGGATACCTTCACGACTCCCTCGTCGAGGCAATCGAACCGGGTCCAGCTCGTGACATCCCGCCGCCGGCCGTCGGCATACGTCGCCACGACCCTGAGCTGCTGGTTCGCGCCTGCTGCGGCTACACGCTTGGCGGGCTCGACCTCGAGGCCGGTCACCGCGACCGCGGTCCCGGAGGGGCCCGGGGCACCGGCGGCGATCCAGGAGGCGAGGAGCGCGTAGTCGGCGGAGCCCGCGGCGAGCCGCGGC
>JBIIQL010000148.1:0-7561 GCA_044342095.1 Pirellulales bacterium | reverse complement strand
CGATCGCTGGGAACTCGAGGCCCTCGGGGTCGCCGCCCAGGGGCGTGGCGACACGAGCCTGTGGGATGGCCGCCTCGCGGCCTGGGTGGCGGTGGTCGGTGACGCTTGGAAGACTCCGGCCGGCCGAGAGATCGTGTGGCGGAGCCGGGCTGCGGTGTCGCCGAAGCTGATCTGCGAATTGCTTGCCGACCCGGCCGTCGGGACTTCGGAGTCGCTCGCCCTCATCCGCTCCCTCGACTTCCAGGAGAGCGCGGCGGCTGCGGCGGCGATTCGCGATCTCGTTACCCGCCTCGACGGGCCCGATGAAAAACTCCAAGTGATCCTCCCGGAGCTCGTCATGCGGATCGATCCGGCCGGTGGGGTCGAGGGGAAGCTCGCTGAGAAGATCGCGGCTGCGGCCGCGGCGGTGCCCGGCTCGCAGCAGTTTGTCGACATCGTCCAGCGATTCCGCATGAAAAGCCGTACGAACGATCTCGTTGAACTCGCCGCCGACAGTGCCACGACCGACGCGGTGGCCGTCTCGGCGTTGGCGTCAGCGCTCGATCTCGGGGCTACCGATACGGTCCGTGCGGCGATCGCGGCGGCCAGTACGGCCTCGGAAGAGACGATTGATATTCGTCGTGCCGCGGCCCAGGACGAGATCCCCGTCTCGCCGGCCGTCACCAAAGCGACCCGACTCCTTTCGGCCTGCGGCCTGCGCGGCCAGGGGCCGGCGCTCGACATCGTCCTCGACACGCTTGCCTCCGCCGAGGCCTCCCCGGAGATGAAGGGGGCGGCGATCCGCGGCCTGGCCCGCACCCAAGGAGGGGCCGCCAGGCTCGTCGCGATGGCCAAGGCGGGGGAACTGACAGGCACGCTCCCGCAGGCGGCGGCGCTGGCGATCTCCGCCTGCCCGTGGGGTGATGTCCGCCAAGCGGCGGCCGACGTCCTGCCGCTCCCCAAGGGGCGCGGCGGCGAAAAGCTCCCTCCCCTGGCGGAACTCGTCAGACGGAGCGGGAGCGCCGAGAAAGGGAAGGGCGTGTTCGCCGGCGTGGGCACGTGTGCGAAGTGCCATGTCGTCCAGGGAGAGGGGAAGATGGTCGGCCCCGATCTCTCCGGGATCGGCGCGAAGCTCTCGCGAGAGGCTCTCTATGAATCGATCCTCGCCCCATCGGCGGCGATCAGCCACAACTACGAGGCCTGGACGGGCTTGACGAAGGACGGTCGGGCGATCACGGGCCTCCTCGTCTCGAAGACGCCGCAGCAGGTCGTGATTCGGGGGGCCGACGGCGTCGATGCCACGGTGGCGGGGGACGATCTCGAGGAATTGATCCGGCAGCCGGTGTCGCTGATGCCGGCCGATCTCGCCTCGACGCTCTCGGCCGAGGAGCTCGTCGATGTCGTCACCTGGCTCGAAACCCTCCGCGGCCAGCGCTGAGCCGCGGGCCGGTCGGGATCGACCGGGGCGGGGGGATGAGGCGGCAGAATCGTTTTTTTCCGAAAGAACGACCTGGTCGGAAATCCTGACCTAAAGTTGAGAGCGATCGGTGCGAAACCAGAGCCTCAGGCAGACGTAGGCGGCCCATGCGTGTCCTCCAGGTGGCGAGCGAAGCGGCACCCTTTGCCAAGACCGGGGGCTTGGCTGACGTCGTCGGAGCGCTGCCCGGGGCGCTCTCTCGCCTTGGCTGCCATGTCACCGTCGTGATTCCCGCCTACCGCGAGGCGTTCTCGTCGCGCCGCTTCCCGGTTGAGGCGACCGGCTGGGAGTTCGACGTGGCGGTGGGGACGCGGAAGCAGAAGGCGCGGATCTTCCAATCCCGTCTGCCGGGGCGGGATGGCACGCCCGACGTCACCGTCTATCTCGTCGGCAACGATGGCTACTTCGATCGCCCGACGCTCTACGGCGGCGCCGAGGACTACCACGACAACTCTGAACGGTTCATCTTCTTCTCCCGCGCCGTCCTCGAACTGGCCAACCGCTTCGAGGAGCCGTGCGACATCATTCACAGCCACGACTGGCAGACCGGCCTCGTGCCCGCCTACCAGAAGGTGCTCGCCTCGCAGTGGCCGAGGCTGGCCCGGGCGCGGACGCTCCATACGATCCACAACATGGCCTACCAGGGCGTGTTTTGGCACTGGGACATGCTCCTGACGGGGATCGATTGGCGGTATTTCAACTGGCAGCAGATGGAGTATTTCGGCCAGCTCAACCTTCTCAAGACGGGGATCGTGTTCGCCGACATGGTGAGCACCGTCAGCCCGACATATGCCCGCGAGATCCAGTCGGCCCCCGGCGGATGCAGCCTCGAGGGGGTGCTCTCGGGACGCGGCGATTCGCTCGTCGGAATCGTCAACGGGATCGACACCGAAGCGTGGGATCCTGGGAACGATCCCCATCTCCCCAGGCCCTACGGCGAAGCCGACGTTGTCGAGGGGAAGCATGCGGCGAAGGCGGCGCTCGCTTTCCGGCTCGGCCATGTCGCCCCCGATCCACGGCCGCTCATCGCGTTCGTCGGTCGGCTCGCCGAGCAGAAGGGGATCGGGCTCGTCTTCGATCTCCTCGGGCGTTTGGCCGGCAGCGGGCGGGCGAGGTTCCTGATCCTTGGCACGGGCGATCCACGGGCCGAGGACGGCCTGCGCCGGCTGGCGGCCGCCCATCCGGGGGCCATCGATCTCGTCATCGGCTTCGACGAAGGGCTCGCGCACCTCGTCCAGGGGGCAGCCGACATGCTGCTGATGCCGAGCCTCTACGAGCCCTGTGGGCTGACGCAGCTCTACGCCCTCCGCTATGGGACGATCCCGATCGTCCGGGCCACCGGCGGGCTCGTCGACACCGTCATCGATGCCACGCCGGAGGCGCTCGCCGACGGCACCGCGAGCGGATTCCAATTCTCCGCTGTCGATGGCGGTGCCCTCGCCCATGCCGTCGAGCGGGCCCTCGAGCTCCATGCCGACGCCGACCGCTGGCAGGCGCTCGTCCGCCGGGTGATGCACGAGGATTGGTCGTGGGATGCCAGTGCCCGGAAATATCTCGAGCTTTACCAGCGGGCCGTCGCCGCCCCGCCGACGCCGGTCCAGCTGCCGTGATCGGCAAGTCCTGGTGACCCTTCGGAGCCGGGGGGCCCCACTCCCTCCACCTTCCGCCTTCGACTGGGCAACCTGGGGAAAGCCTGACGCTCGTCCTGAATGAGCGGAGCGTGACGGTTCTGCCGGCCGATACCGACTCTCATGAACACTCTCCGCTTCGCCGGGCGGCGCCCGGCATGCACCTCTCTGGTGCTCTCCGTCGTGGCCCTTTTGCTCGTCGGCCCGGCGCGCTCGGCTTCGGCGTGGCCCTGTCGCACCTGCGGCCCGCAGCCAGGGTTCCTCAAGTCTCCGGTGGGCGAGACCATGCCGTGCGGCAGC
Organism: Pirellulales bacterium; assembly: GCA_044342095.1. Classification (GTDB taxonomy): domain Bacteria; phylum Planctomycetota; class Planctomycetia; order Pirellulales; family UBA1268; genus QWOP01. The sequence continues at coordinate 4,177 of JBIIQL010000148.1, read as the reverse complement.
CAGGGATGTGGCCATCGCTATTGGGGGCCGCGTGGCGAAGAGCCGTGTGGGCCCGACCCGTGCAGCGACTGTAACCGCTGGCAAGACTGCAACGGCGTCAGCCGCGGGCCAGACTTGCTCGCGCCATGGCAGCTTCCCCCCGGGCGCGGGTTCATGTCCCCGGAAGAGGTCGGCTACATCCCCGAAAACCCCTGCGACGACTGCAACAAGATCAACTGCTGCCTGTTCGGAGGGCCGAGTTGCCTCGAGAAGATCAACCCCTGCCATCCCGACTGCATCCTCACGCTCTTTCCCTGGCCCTGGAAGCGTCGCGCGGCCGGTTGCGGGGAGTGTCCCTCGTGCCGGAATTGCCAGCCTGCCGTGGCGGCGGGGCAGGTGGCTGCGAAATCAGCGCCGGCTAGAACGGCTGCCGCTGAGACTTCCACGACGAAGTGAGGACGCTGGCGTCGGCCGAAGCCGGTCAGCTGCCGGCGTGTTCCGCGGCGAGCGTGGCCGCGAAGGTGATCTCGTCGCCGTGCTCCCGGCAGGCTTTCCGCAGCGGGCCGAAGTCGCCCGAGGCCGCTGCCATCTCCACCAGCGACGGGAGCATCCCGGTGGCTTGGAGGAGGCTCGGGCCGGCATCGTCACGCGGCCGGTCGAGCGCGGCGTGGAGCGCCTCGGCGGGGCGGGCGAGCCGCCAGAGAAGGAGGACGAGCACGTCGCCGGGGAGCGATCCGGCCTGTTCCACCTTCGCCAGGACCGCGGCCTTGCGGAAGAAGGCGATCGCCGGCTCGACCTCGATTCCGAGCTGTGCGCCGTAGAACAGCCTCGAAGCCTCGCCGACGTTCTCGAACGGTGGCTCGCCGGGATAAACCGACTCCTTCGGCAGCCGGCAGGCGTAGGAGGCGAGTTCCCAAGCCCGGCGGAGCGTGACATGGTCGGTGCAGACCCTCGCGATCCGCAGCACCGACTGGAGGTGCGAGACGTCGACATGGACGGCCGGGTCGTCCTTCAATCCCCCGGCCGCCTCGAGGACTCCCGTGAGCGAGGCGTCGGGGCCGGGCTCGACGGGGATGCCACGGCGGTGGAGATCGTGGACGAGCGAGGCGAGCACCTCGCGGTGGAGATGGGCGACGAGAAGATCGGCCGCGGGGCGCTGCCGTGCCGCCGGGAGCCGTGAGACCGCCTGCTCGTAGGCGGTGATCGTGTTGCAGGTGCCGTTGCGGGCCAGAAGGAGCTTGAGGCCGAGGGCCGGATCGACCCCCTCCCAAAGCGCCACATGGATGATCTCCTGGAGCGTTTCGTCGCCCTGCTCGCCACCGTCGTCGTCTGCCATCGGGGCGTCGCTCGTCGTGGCGGATCGCTCGAAACGCTCGGCGAGCGCCGCCATCCGCCGCCCCATCTCCTCCGGCTCGACTGCCGCGCGGAGATACATCCACCCGGCCGCTACCTTCCCCTCCTCGACCAGCGGCCAGCCGACCTCGCGGCAGGCGTCGAGCGACTTGGCTTCGAGGGCCGCCTGCTTCTCCGCAGGGATCGTCCGCGAGTCGCCGGCCAGCGGCAAGCCGAGCGCGGCCCGTGCCGCCATGAGCCGGGCATCGAAGAGAGAATGCCAGCGCTGCCGGGCGGCAAGCGAGGCGGTGAGTTCGGCGAACATCCCCTCCAGGCCGCGCGCGGCGGCGGTGGCGGCAAGCGTGTCACACAGTTCGCTCGATCCGGTGGGGGAGCCGTCGTTCACGGGAACCTCGGTGGGTGGGAGCAAGGAATGAAGGTTGGACGGAGCGGGGGTCAATGAGCTTGAGCCTGACGGAGGCTCTCGTAGGCGAGGACGGCGGCGGTGGCCGAGACGTTGAGGCTGTCGGCGGCGCCATGCATCGGGAGATGGACCGAGTCGAGGGCAATCGTCCCGGCGTCGGCTGCCGCCTGCCAGGCGGGGGAGATGCCGTGGGCCTCGCTCCCGAGGAGGATCGCGGTGGCGCCGGCGAGCCGGGCCCGGTGCCACGGGATCGACCCCTGCGGGCGGGCGGCGATGACGCGGCGGCGCGTGCTTGCACACCAGAGAATCGTCTCGGCGACTTGGGCGCTCGAGAGTTTCACCGCGAAGACCGTGCCGAGGCTGGCGCGGATGACCGCGGGGTTGGCCGGATCGGTCCGCGCGTCGCAGGCGATCACACCGGCGAGCCCGGCGGCGTCGGCGGTGCGGAGGATGGCGCCGAGGTTCCCCGGCTTCTCGACCCCTTCGACGATCAGCACCGGGCGGTCGGCAAGCGTGGCCCAGTCGGAGAGCGGGCCGGGACGGAAGCGGACGACGCCGACGCAGCCTTCGTTGCGGCTGCCGAAGGCAAGCTTCTCGAACGCCGGCCGGGAGAGAAGCGTGATCCGCGTGCCCCCCGTAACCACCTCGGCGAGCCAGCGGTCGAGGTCGGCTCCCGACGGCAGGCCCGTGGCATCGGGATCGTGCGTGCTTGCATCGGCGCGGGCGAGGATCGCTTCGTCGAGGAACAGTTCCACGAGCTGAATCCCCGCGGCGAGCGCCCGGCGCACCTCGCGGCCGCCGTCGACAAGCGTCAATCCGCTGTCGCGCCGTGCCGGGGCCTCGCGGAGGCGGGCGGCTTCACGGAGGCGGGGGTTGGCGGTGCTCGTGATGATGTCGTGCGGGATCATGGTTGGGCTGCGGGAAGGCGTGCCGGTCAGCGGGAGTTGTCATCGAGCGTGGCAACGATCCGCTCACCGATCGCGAGGCTCGCGGTGGCCGCCGGGGAGGGAGCATTGACGACATGAAGGATCCCGTCGCCACGGACGAAATGGAAGTCCTCGACGAGCCGGCCGTCGGGCCACATCGCCTGAGCCCGCACGCCGGCCCCCCCCGGCTCGAGATCGCCGGGATTCACGGCCGGGACGAGCTTGCGGAGCGAGCGACAGAATTCGCGCCGGGAGAGCGAGCGGTAGGTCTCGTAGGCCGACATCGAAGCGTGCCGCGCCACGAACCGCCACAGGGCGGGCGAAGTGAGCGACTCGGCAAGATCGTGGGGGTTGATCGAGAGCGGCGAGTAACCCTCACGCGCGAAGGCGAGCACGGCATTCGGGCCGGCTTCGATCCCGCCGCCGATCATCCGTGTGAAGTGGACGCCGAGGAACGGGAATCGCGGGTCGGGAACGGGATAGATGAGGTGCCGCACGAGGTGCTCGGCGGCCGGACGAAGCCTGACATACTCGCCGCGGAACGGGACGATCCGCGCCGCCGGTTTCATCCCCGAAAGCCCGACGATCCGATCGGCGTGGAGCCCACCGCAATTGATCACGAGCTCCGCCCCGAAGTCGCCGGCGGTGCTCGCCACCCGCCAGACGCCCCCGCTCCGCTCGATCCGCGTCACCCGCGCGCTGACGACGACACGCCCCCCGAGCCGGATGATCTCGCGCTCGAGGGCATCGGCGACCCCGCGGTAGTCGACGATCCCCTCCTGAGGGACCTGGATGGCGGCGATCCCCGCGGCGTGCGGCTCGAGTTCGCGGATCGCCTCCGGGGAGTCGAGCCGGCGCAGTCCGACCAGGCCGTTTTGGGTCCCCCGCTCCCAGAGCGTGTCGAGCCGGCTCGCCTCGGCCGGATCGGTGGCGACGACGATCTTCCCGCAGATCTCGTGGCGTACGCCGTGCTCCCGGCAGAACTCCACCATCTGTCGCAGGCCGCGGACGCTCAAAGCGGCCTTCTCGGAGCCCGGCTTGTAGTAGAGCCCGCTGTGGAGCACGCCGCTGTTGTGGGTCGACTGCTGCGAGGCGACCTTGGAATCCTTTTCGAGGAGCGTCACTTCGTCGCAGCGCCGCGATTGGAGGAGTCGCCAAGCCGTCGCCAGGCCGACGAGCCCGCCGCCGACGACGACGACCCGGCCGAGACCGGCCGTGGCGGGGGAAGGACGTTCGCTGCGCATGCGGGGTACCGCGTCGGGGAGGGGATCAGTCACCGAGCAACCGGCGCTTGAGAGGGATCCGGGCCATCGCCTCGACATGGAGCGGGCTGTTCATCGCGATCCATGGCTCCGGGAAACGCGCGCCGGCCTAGAGCCCATTGAGCAGATCACAGAGCCCCTGCACGCGGCTCGCTTCGAGATCGGGGTAGTTGCCGATGTAGTAGCCGAAGAAATGGACATGGTCGATCTTCGGGAATCGGGCGTAGGCGTCGCCGTACAGCTTGCGGAGGTAG
>JBIIQL010000147.1:0-7563 GCA_044342095.1 Pirellulales bacterium | reverse complement strand
GCGCCCCGGGCTTGTCGAGGAAGTCGGGGACGAGGACCTCGATCGCGGCGCCGGTCGCGGCCCGGACGGCGTCGACGGTGCGGCGGAAGTGATCGGCGCCGCCGTCGGGGAGATCGTCACGGGTGACGCTCGTGATCACGACATGCTTGAGCCCGAGCCTCCGGGCCGCCTCGGCGACGCGCTCCGGCTCGTCGAGTTCGAGGGCTTCGGTCTTGCCGCGGGGGACGGAGCAAAAGCCGCAGGGGCGGGTGCAGACGTTCCCGAGGATCATGAACGTGGCCGTCCGTGCCGACCAGCATTCGAGTCGGTTGGGGCACTTTGCCGAGGAGCAGACCGTCTCCAGGCCGAGCTCGGCGATCAGGCCGGCCGTCTCGCCATGGCCGCCGCCCGGGGCGAGATTCTGCCGCAGCCACGGGGGGAGGCGACGGCCGGCGGGAAAGGCTGTGGGGGGCGCGGCGCACGAGGCAGCGGCAGGCGCCGACACGTCGACGATCGGCAGCGAGGCGAACGGGGAACCGCGGTCATCCGACACTTCTGAAAACCTCCCGGGAGTCGCCCCCCTGCCCGAGCGGCAGTGGGAAGCCCGACTGGATGTGGGACGAAGGGAAAGCGTAGGCATCGACGAGCTGTTCGACCAGCGCCGAGCGGGCATCCTGGAGGCGGACGCGACGCTGGACGTCGGCCTCGATGCACGACATCGCCACCGGGCCGCGTGGGGTGACCGCGGCGGTGCGGATCCGGTGGGTGATGTCGGGGGCGGTGTCGGCAACGCGGGTGACGTTGAGCCAAGCCCCATGGCTGACGACCCCGCGACGGACGGCCATCCCCACCGCGGCGAGGAGGCCGGTGCGGCCGAAGACGCCGTTGACGCCCGAGTCGCGGGCGGCGCCGCAGCGGAGCCGGCGGATCGTTCCCTCGAGGCCGGCTTCCATCCGTTCGACGCAGCCGCCGGCATCGTGGCGGTCGAGCCCGAGATCCTCGAGCGTGGCGATGAGGGCGACATGAATCTGCCCCGGGCCGTGGAGGATCGTGCCGCCGCCGCGGCCGAGAAAGCGGACATCGAGGCGGCGGCGGGCGAGCTCCTCATCGGGGAGATCGATGTCGCGCCTCGACCCGAGCCGGCCGATCGTGATCGAGCGTTCGAGCTCGCAGATCACGACCGTGGGCGGGCGGCCTCCCGGCTCCGAGACATCCCAGGCGAGCCGGTCCTGCATCGCCCCCCAGGCGTCGAGGCCGATCGGGCCGGCGAGCCACACGGCGACGCCCCGGCGGGCGGGACGGCCATGGCCGACGGTGGAGCGGGACGGCGGTGTCGGGGCAGCGGGCATGCCCCGTTGTAGCACCCGTCACCGGGGGGCCGCCACGGAAGATCGCCCACGGGCTGCCAGGAGCGGCTGCCCTCGCTCGCACTCCTGGGCAGGCCGCCGCTCACTTCGCCGCGGCAAGCGGCTTGATGCGGAGGTTGCGGTAGCGGATCGTGCCCACGAGGCCACCGTGGATCTGCAGGGCAATCATTCCCGTCTTGGCGATCACGTCATCGGGCTCGATCCAGTCGACCGTCTCGACGCCGTTGAGCTCGAGGCGAATCCGTTTCCCCTCGGCGCGGATGCGGTAGGAATGCCAGCCGTCGATCCCGCCGGTGAGGGCCGCTGCCACCATCCGTTCGGCCGGCACGGCGAGGAGTTTGTTGCGCCGGCTCTCGTCGTAGAGGGCGCCGAAATAGCCCGGCCCGATGTCGGCTTGATAGCCACTCACCTCATGGTGATTCGGGATCCGCACCGAGCGAAACTGGACGCCAGCGTTGGCTCCCTCCTTGGCGTCGAGCTTGTACTCGAGGCGGAGTTCGAAATCGCCGTAGTCGCGTGCGGTGGCGAGAAACTCGTTTCGCGGCGCGGCAGAGTCGGGGGAGCCGGCCACGATCTCGCCATCCTCGATCCGCCACGTGGCGTCGAAATCGCCCCCCCAGCCGGCAAAGGTCTTGCCGTCGAAGAGCGACTCGAAGCCGGGATCCTCGGCGCGGGCCGTGAACCCCGGGACCGCGACGACGAGCATGACGACGAGGAAGCAGGAGAGCGTGAACGACCAACGACGGCAGGAACCCATGGGATCGACTCCGTGTGGGGGAGGGAGAATTGTCAATCAGGTGGCTGGACGTGGCTCGAGGGCTTGGCGGAGATCGTCCCAGGCCATCGGCACCCAAGGCACGGCGTCGGGAAGCGAGATCAGCGGACGGCCGGCATGGCCATCGCTGCCGAGGGCATCGAGTTCGCGGTCGACGGTGCTGCCGAGGCGGTCGAGCCAATCAGGGACTTCGACCCCCGAGCCCCCCGCCAGGCCGATGAACGAAACGGCCTTTTTCTCGAACCGGCCCCCAGTCCCGTCGTCGACGCCGCTTGCCAGCTCGCCGACGGCCGGCGCGACGAGGGCTTCGAGCTCGTCCTGCTCGAGGACGGCCGTGAACGGTCGGCCCACCCGATCGGCGATGCACGCCAGGCGCACGCCCCACTGCGCTTCGAGCTTTTTGAGCTTCTCGACGAGCTCCGCGGCGGTGTCTTGCGTCTCGTCGCGCATCCTCCCCCGCCACGCCTCGGCCGCCTCAGGCACCCCCAGCCGGGCAAGGACACGGTGGGCCATGTTGACAGGCCGGAGCGTCCAGGCGATCCGCTCGTACTCGGCTTTGAGCCGGAGGAAGTCGAGAAGGATGTGAAGACACTCCCCGCGGTCGGATTGGGTCGTCGTCGAGTTCCAGTCGCGGTATTCGGCGTGGTTTTCCGCGATGCACTCAAGCGCCAGCCGCATCCGCGCCGAGGCCTGCTTCAAGGAGAGCGAGCCGTCGCCGAGGGCGGCGATCAGCGCCCGCGGCCGCGGTGGGCCGCCGCGGTCGGGGAGATCGTTGCCGTGGCGGTCGACGAGGTCCTCGAGCCAGCGGCGCACGCCTCCGCGGAGAATGCCGCGGAGCGACGGCGGGGAGAGGAGATGCTGCGTGAACAGCCCGGCGCCGTAGGCTTCGATAAACTCGCGGAGCGCCGTGAACGCGCGCGGATCGCGGACGCGCTCGAGGACCGAGAGGCGCAATTGGCGCGCGTGGGTCATCCAGGTGTCGAGGAGGCGCGGGACGAGGAGCGAGAGCCCGTCGAGGATTCGCTCGGTGACGACCGGGCCAGGGGGAAGCGCGCCATCGGGCCCGGCGGCACGGGCACTGACGACGATCCGCTCGGCCAGTGCCGTCGTTGCCGCCTCGAACACCCGATCGAACTCGCTCACACTCGCCGCCCCCTGGGGCCGCCGGCTCTCGAGAGCCTTGGCGAGATGGACGACCGCGGACGTTTCGGCCACGAGGCCGAGCCGCGGCAAGCTCGAGGCGAGCCGTTCGAGGAGCCGCTCGCGGGCCCGGGCGCGAACGATCCTGTCGGGGCGACCGCCGCGCGACAGCGGCACATAGAGCACCGGCTGGCCGACGAGCTTCCCCCGCACGATCTCGAGCCAGTGGCGGGCCGTGGCGGCGTCGCCTGAGAGGATCGCGGCGAGGAGCCGCCCGACCGCGCCCTTCGACGAGCCGGTCGCGGGGGGCGAAGTCAATGTCGGGCTGGCCGGGCGCGGCGCGACGCCGGCATGGAGCCGGGCCGAGAGCATCCACAACGTTTCCGTCGCCTGGACGGCGGCGTCGACAAGATGTTCGGCGGCGGCGTCGCGCTGCCAGCGGAGCCGGTCGTATTCCGCCGGCGGCATTCCCGGCGGGGGCGCCGGATCAGATCCGGCGATCGTCCCCGCGGCACGCACGAACGTCCGCCGCAGGCGGCGGAGATGATGCCGCCAAGCCTTCGCGGAATCGATCTCGGCCGCCGTCGCCACGCCACCGTCGGCGACATCGGCGGCGATGATCGTCGTCACCGCCTGGCGCAGAAGCCGAAAGAGCCCACCGAGAAACTCGGCGGCATGTTCGACCTCGCCGACGCCCCCCACCGGCGCGCCGCCGGCCCCTTCGACGTCGAGCATCCCGCCGTCGATGCCGTCGTCGGTCGAATCGCGCCACGTAAAAGTCTCGTAGGCGGCGGCGACGCTCTCTTCTGACCCGGGGGTTTCATCGTCACGGTCGTCGTCGCCATCCGCGACGTCATCGCGCCGGGGGCGACGGCGCGGTTCGGGGCGCTGGGCGAAGCGTTCGATGCAGTCGGCGACGGAGGTGGTGTTGGCCTCGATGAGCTCGAGAAACCGGCGGACACGGTTGCGCCCCACGGCGGAGCGGTCGGCGACGGCAAGCGCCAGCCACTTCGCTGCCGCCGCCAGCCATACCGTTCCGAGCCGCTCCACCTCGACGCCTTCCAGGAGCGAGGCCCAGTGGACGAGCAAGCCCATCGCGCCATCGAGATCCCCTTCGCGGAGGAGCGCCTCGGCGGCATGAGCGTGGCTCCGCGGCGAGGAGAACTCGGCGACTTCGGTGCGCCAGAAGCCGGCGGGAGGGGGCGACGGAGCCGTCTCGCGGCGGCGGCCAAGCGCGCCGATCACTTCCCGCGACGAGACGAGCATCTCCCGGCCGGAGAGATGGGGGACACCGCTGACGGTGGTCGTGGCATGGCGATCCCACCAGGCGGCGAGGCGCTCGCAGGCGGCGCCGGCGCGGGCGGCGAGCGTTGCGGGGCCGTCGACGCTCGCGGCTCGCCAGGCGGCGGCATAGCCATCGAGGATCGAGCCGACGGTCGAGACGAGATCATCGACGCGCGGATCGGGGAGGCTCTCTCCCCCCGGCTCATGGAGCGGAAACTGCCCCGAGAGCCCGAGGATGTTCCAAGGATCGACCGCCGCGCCGCAGCCGACGGCGCGGAAGAGAAGCTCCGTCGCCTCGTCGAGATCATCGAGGGCCTGGGCGGCACCGCCGGCGGCCCCACCGCGGCGGACAGCCGCTTGGGCGGCGACGACCCGGCTCGTGATCCGGGCGAACATCCGCGCCGAGGCGGCCGGCACGAGCGCTGCCATCCGCTCCGCTCCCTCGGCCCGCCCCAGTCGGGCGAAGACGCCCGCCAGCGCCACCGCCTCCACCTGTCGGGCCCGGCGGCCGGCGAGGAGGGCGTTGATGTGACGGCGGACGCCGCCGAAGGGCTGGCGGAGCCGCGCCACCTCGACGTCGAGTCGACGGCGATGATCGGGCTCGAGGCGCGTGAGCATCCATCGATAAAACTCGTCCCGATAGCCGGCGATCCGCGGGAGGAGTTCGGAGAGCGGGGCGGCAGCCTGATGGGCGCCGGGGCCGTGGCCGGAGAGCCCCGACGCCATGAGCATGACGCCGGCAAGGACGGCGGCCGATTCGAGGCGGAGCTCCGCAGCCGAGCGTGCGTCGCTGCCCGCCGCGGACGCGACCTCCGGCCAAGAGAGGATGCCGTCGAGCGTGGCCTGTTGGACGACCATTCGGCGATAGCGGCCGCGCTCGTCGATCCGAGAGGGATCCCACAGCCCGAAGAGATAGTTGGGGCGGCTGGCAGCGGGATGGAGGAAGTCGAAGGCGCGGGGATCGATCGCCAGCTCTTCGAGCGCCTCGAGGTCGAAGTCGGCCTGGCGGAGGAGCGCGTCGGGCGCGGAGGCGAGGATGGCGACGGCCCGGGCGACAAGATCGCCGTACCGGCCATGGGCCGGCCCGGCCCCGGCCACCCACAGCGGCACCGGCCGGACCCGTTCGTGGGGATAGGGCTCCGACAGCCGACCATTCTCGAGGACGGCCACGGGGCGCCAGCCGACGTAGTCATCGAGGCGCCCGATCGCCTCCTCGACGGCGCCTGGCGCCGAAGGGCCACCGGCAAGGAGGAGGGCTTGAGCAGCGGCCATGATCGAATACGGCCGCTCGAGCGCCCCGGCGGGCTGATGCTCGAGGAGGTCGCTGTGAAACGTGCGATAGCCCGGCAGGACCGCGTCGAACACCAGGCCGATCATCGCCCTGGCCTGTCCGGCATCGCGGAAGGCAGGCTCGACGGCTTCCAGCTCGGTAAGCCGCTGGCGGAGGAGCGCGGCGACGGCCGCGGCAGATTCGGGGCGTTCGCCGTCCGGCTCGGCGGCGGCAAACAGATCGGAACAGGCCCGCCAGACGGCAGGGTCGAAGGCCCCTGCGGAGAAATTGAGATACCCGAGGAGGAGCGCGGCGGGATCGGAGGGGCGCGACGGTTTCGGAGCGATCGACATCGACAGGCGTCCTACGAACCCCCCCCGGCATTCGCGGGGTGTGGCGGCAAAACGCCATCGTACCAGCGGGGCGTGTCTGGCGTCGGTGCGAGGGGGGGAGTCGGCGGCGGCACGACCCGCAGGGGCTCTACGACCGTCATCGCCGCGACCAACGGGCAGCCTCCGGGGGTGCTGGCGCGAGCCACCGGGCCAAATCCCGGGGGTATGGTTGCACGGTGTGGTGGTGTGGGGGTGGTAGAACGTTTGGGAGTTCGCTGCGATGCGTTGCCTGTCCGTCCTTCGATCCTGGTCGGTGCCGGCGGTGTTTTCCGCCCTGACCCTCGTCACCTCCCTCAGCCTCCCAGCGCCTGACGCGAACGCCGGCGGGATCTGCGGGACGCTCGCCGACGAGCTGACCGCCGAACGGGCCGGGCTCGAATTGGAATGGATGGTCTCCCTGCCGATCGACCACACGCAAGGTGGGATCGAGCATGTCGTCATCGACGACGACCTCGTGATCGTGCAGGCCGGTGACGGTGGCGTGCATGCCATCCACACCGGCCCGGTGACGCCCGACGGCCGCTGCAACCCCCAGGTGATCTGGTCGACCCATCTCGGGTCGCCGGGGCAGCCGATCGTGACGGCATCGGTGGGACCGGAACTCGTGCTCGTGCCGCGGGGCAATGAGCTCTACGCCCTCGAGCGTTCCACCGGCCAGGTCCGTTGGCAGCAACACCTCGGGAAGTCGCCGATCGCCGGCGGCGCCGTGGTGGGGGAATGGGTCTACCAGCCCGAAGGCTTGGCGACGGTCCTCCGCCTGCCGACCAATCCGTGGCGCGACACCGGCATCGGCCCGACGTCGACCGAATCACGGACGGGGTCACGGCAGACCGGTGCCCGCCGCGCCGACGCCGCCGCGGCCGACGCCGCCAGGACCGGCAAGGGGAAGCCGGTCTCCACCCTCACCTCGGCCCAGAAGCGGGCGCGGATGGATGCCACCGAGAGCCTCCAACCGATGGCCCTCAACGGCGGCGGGATCATCGAGCGGCCGATGATCGCCTTCGGCACGGGCGTCATCTGGACAGCCCGCGACGGGACGCTCACCTCGCTCCAGCAGGGAGATCGCGACTGGCAGCGGAACGAGTTCTACCTCGACAGCCCGCAGGCCGGCCCGCTCGCCACTCGCGGCTCGTCGATCTTCGCGACGACGACCAACCGCGACCTGGCCCGGATCGATTCGCTCGACGCCGGGGCCGAGCTGCGCGTCAACTGGCGCGTGCTCCTCGACGGCCAGCCGGAGGAGGACGGCCCGTTCGTGGCCGGCGACCGGATCGTCGTCTCCCTCGGCGACAAGGGGCTCCGCTGCTATTCGACGGAGACCGGCGAGTTGCTCTGGGCCAACGCTTGCCCGGGGGA
>JBIIQL010000146.1:0-7585 GCA_044342095.1 Pirellulales bacterium | reverse complement strand
CTCGAGCGGAAGAAGCTCTCCGACGTCCTCGAGATGATGAAGCGTCAGGATCCGACGTTCCGTGCCAGCGAGAGCGAGGAGACGGGGCAGACGCTCATCTCCGGCATGGGTGAGCTCCATCTCGAGGTCATCCGTCACAGGCTTCAGCGAGACTTCAACCTCAAGTGCCGCGTCCACAAGCCGCGGGTGAGCTACAAGGAGACGCTCCGCAGCGCCGCCACGGTCGTCGGCCAGTCGAACCGTCAGGTGGCCGGCCAGACGCTCGTCGCCACCGTCACGATCCGGGCCGAGCCGACCGACGACCAGGCTAGTGTCACCGTCGAGCAGGGGTGGTTTCCCGAGAACGAGGCGCTCGCCGACATCGCCGCGGCGATGACGCTGGCGGTGCGGGAGAGCGCGGAGCGCGGGGGGCTCAAGGGCTGTCCGCTCTGGGGCGTGCGGATCGTCGTTCTCGAGAGCCCGATTCCCGAGCCGCCACCGGGAGAGGTCGCGATCCGGATTGCGGCTGCCGACGCCGTCGACAAGCTCCTCTCAGCCGCCGGGTCGGTGCTCCTGGAACCGGTGATGCGGGTCGAGGTGAGCGTCCCGGAGGAGCATCTCGGTGACGTCATCAACGATCTCCAGCAGCGGCGGGCGATCATCACGGCGACCGAGATCCGCGGCGGGGTGACGGTGCTCACCGCGGAGGCCCCGCTGGCGAGCATGTTCGGCTATTCGGCCGCGGTCCGGAGCGTGAGCCAGGGGCGGGCGAGCTTCACGATGGCGCCTTTGAAGTACGGCCCCGCCCCGGCGGAAACAGCCGACGCGTTCATGTGAGCGGCGGGTAGATCCGCACCCGTCGGACCCGCCGCCACGCCATCACGATCAGTCGCCGCTCCCAGGCTCCGCCTGGAGGAGGACGCGGACGTAGTGGATCGCGGCGTGGTCGGCCAGATCGCGGACGACCACCCTGCCCATCGCGTCGCTGCGGGAGAGTTCTGCAAACACCCGCTCCCGCGCGGAACGGGCCGAGTCTGTCTCGCCTCGCACGAGGGCCGCCGACAGGGCGGCTAACGCCTCGAGCAGCCCTGCGGCGTTCAACTCCGACACGGTGAGGCCGAGACGATCTCGGTAGTCGCTCCGGGCCTGCCGCTGATCGGCGGCGACGCTCGCGTCGCTCGGGTCGACCTGAATCCTTCCCCGCCGGTCGAGGTAGAACAACGGCCCGTGGTGGACAAACGAGTGGTCCCAGCCGCGTGTTGCCGCGATCCGTGCCGCGGTCCCGGCCGCGAGCCTCACCGACTGCCGCAGCGCCGCCTGCGACGCTGCGGCGAGCCACCCCGCCGGGCTCCCGAGATTGTCGAGGAGGCTGTCGGCGAGATCTTCGATGTCGGCTTCGGCAAAGCGGGCCGGGGGCACGCGAGGGACGAGGTCGCAGCAGTGCACGTAGCGTCGTACCGGCTGACGCGGGTGGAGGCCGAGCGTGTCGGTGCCGACGCGCGGCGCGCCGAACGTGACCAGTTCCGCCTTCGGGAAGTCGAAGGCACACAGCGTGGCCAGGGCCCCGCCGAGGCTGTGGCCGGTGGCGATCGCGCGGCCGGGTGGCTCGAGCAGCCACCGCTCGAGGGGGCCACGCAGTTCGTCGAACGTCCGGCCGTAGCCCCGTTGGACGATCGTCCCCGGTCGCCACTCGATCGGATCGACGAGCAGATTGGCGAGGAGGTCGTCGAGGTTCCCTGTCTCGGTGCCCCGGAAAACGGCGTACAGGGTGCCAGACCGCGGATCGCGGCAGAGGAAACCGTCGGCGGCGGCACGCGCGGAGAAAAGCCGCCGGCTCTCGAGGGTCTCAAGGAAGTCGTAGCCGATCCGTCGCAGTTCCGTCTCGATCCGAGGAAGCGACGCGTACGCCAGTCGCGACAGTTCGGCACTCACCAGGTCAGCGCTGTCGCCGTCGGAATCGGTCCGGTTCCAATCGAAAAACGGACCATCCGCGGCGGGAAAGAAGAGTTCGCCGTTGCTCGTGGTGGGGGTGTCCGCCATCGTTGGCCAGGGCCTCGGTCGACCAGCGAGCCTCCGTCGCCGCCGGGCGCGAACGCGTCGATCGCGGCCGGGGAACGGAGAAGAGGGGGGAAGGGGAGCGATCGGCCGTTGAGCATCACACCGGCTTTTTGAGCGGCAGGGCACGCGTTGAACCGGTCGTGATGCCGCCGTCGACGAGGAGCGTCTGCCCGGTCACGTAAGCGCTTGCATCGGAGGCGAGGAAGACGACGGCGCCGTCGAGATCCTCGGCTTTCCCCGGGCGTTTGAGGGGGATCCGTTCGGTGAGGTAGGCGATCCATTCCTCGTCGCGGTACATGACGTCGTTCTGGGCGGTGCGGAACCATCCCGGCGCCAGGCAGTTGACCGTGATCCCGTGCGGCCCGAGGTCGTCGGCAAGGCTCATCGTCATCTGCTTCACGCCCCCGCGGCTGGCCGAATAGGGCGTCAGTCCGGCGTAGCCAAAGACGCTCGTCACGCTCCCGATGTTGATGATCCGCCCTTTTTTTCGCGGGATCATGTGCCTGGCCATGGCCTGGGCCATGAAGAAGGTGCCGCGGAGGTTCGTGTCGAGGATCGTATTCCAGTCGTCCCAGGTCACGTCCACGGCCGGCTTGCGGATGTTGCAGCCGGCGTTGTTGAGGAGGATGTCGACTCCCTCCGCGGCTTCGAGGGCCGCCGCCGCGCAGTCGCGGATACTCGTTTCACTGCGGAGATCGAGCGGAAGCGGCGTGACGCGGTGGCCGTGGGCCTCGAGGGCGGCCTGTGAGGCGGCGAGATCCTCGACCTTTCTGGCGGTGATCACGAGATCGGCGCCGGCCCGCGCGAGGGCCCCGGCCATCTGCAGCCCCAGCCCCCGGCTGGCGCCGGTAACGAGGGCCGTACGGCCGGTGAGGTCGAACAGGGCCGGGCCGGTGGGGGGCGTTGCTGACATCGGACGGTTCCTCATGGGGCAGAAAAGGGAAGAGAAACTGGCGGACTCAGGGGGTGAGCACGACCTTCACGAGGCCCGGCTCACGCTCGTGGAGGCGGTGGAACCAATCGACCCCCTCCGCCAGCGGTGCGACCTTGCTCACGAAGCATGACAGATCGACCTTCCCCTCGGCGACCAACCGAATCGCTTCCGGATAGCTCCCGGCCGACGAACAGGATCCCTGGAGCCGCAACTGCCGGGTGACGACCATCTGCAACGGCATCTCGATCTGGGGAGAAACGTTCCCGACGAGTACGACGGTGCCCCCTCGCGTACAGGCTTCGATCGCGGTCCGCACCGGCGCCGTCGCGCCGACCGCCTCGAAAACGACGTCGGCCCCGTCGGTGTCCGCATTTGACGTCCCGAAGCGGGCCGCCTTCACCCCCGCATCCTCCCCGGCGACAAACGTCTCGGTAGCACCGAGCGAGCGGGCCTGAGCGAGTCGACCCTCGTCGAGGTCGATCGCGGCGATCCTGGGCACGCCATAGGCCCGCAGCGAAGCGACACAGGCCAGGCCGATCGGGCCGGCGCCCACGACCACCGCCGAGCGGGTTTCCGGACCTACGCCCGCCAGATGAACGGCATGAAGGGCAATGGTGAGCGGCTCGAGCAGGGACGCGGCGACGAAGTCGAGGGTGTCGGGAATCGGATAGGCCACCCGTCGGGGAACCACCACAAACTCGGCAAAACAGCCGTGTCGACGGTATGGACCGCAGGAAACTCCCAGCACCTGCCGATCGGTGCAGAGATTCTCCCGGCCTGCCAGGCAGTGAGTGCAACGGCCGCAAAACACGGTCGAATCGAGGGCCACACGGGTGCCGACGGGGAGATCGGTGACGCCTGCCCCGACGGCGTCGACTGTGCCCGCAGCCTCATGACCCATCACGAGGGGGGGGATCCGGCGTCCGGTCGACCCGGTGAACCCGTGGACGTCGCTGCCACAGATTCCGCAGGCCGCTACTCGGACGCGAACTTCTCCCGGCCCGGGAATGGGCGTCTCAACCTCGGTGAACGCCAGATCACCAGGGGAGGTAAGAAGCAAGGCCTTCATGAAAAAGTCTCCTGGGGCAGGATGGCGGCGGCAAGGGCCGATGGGTTCTCTCGCCCGAGCGGGCGGCGGAGAAGGGGGGGCGGCCGATCGACGGATCGACGATTTTCTACGGGCAGACGCCGGCGAGAAGAAGCCATCCCCGACTTTACGCGGGAAAAAGGGCTCGAAACTGAAGAAACCCGCAGTGCGAGCAGGGGGCGTGTTGACACCGCCTCCGCCCATCCTTACATTCTCCTCTTCGATCCCACAGCGACGCCCGCGGCCTGAACAGGTCGCTGGAGGCTGTCGCGGCCGGTCCCTCCACCAAAGTTCATCCGGAGGGATGGCGTCGTTTCCACCGGTCTCCCGGGACTCAATGTCCCCTGCGGAGGCTGGTTCGGGACGCCGAGGGCGTCGTGGAGAGCGGGCTGATGGGATTTTGGTCGATTTGTTTCGTTTTTTGACCGATGTGGCTTGGCTGGGTTTCGTGGGGCAGGTTTGAAGCCCCTGGGCGAGCAGCTCGATCGGTTGGTTGAGGGCCGGTCAGCCTGGACGGGCTGTGGTGGTGCGACAGGTTCGATAGGCCAGTATCAGTGGAGTAAGCCGTGGCAGGGCCAACCCAAGAAATCATTCGCATCCGGATGGAGGCGTACGACCATAGCGTGCTCGATCAGAGTGCTGCTGAAATCGTCGATACCGCCAAGCGAACCAATTCTGAGGTTCACGGCCCGATCCCGCTTCCGACCAGGATTGAGCGTTACACCGTTCTCTCCAGTCCGCACATCGACAAGAAGGCCCGTCAGCAGTACGAGATCCGCACTCACAAGCGCGTGATCGACATCGTGCAGGCGACGGCCAAGACGATCGAGGCGCTCAATAAGTTGAGTCTGCCCGCTGGCGTCGACATCAAGATCAAGGCTTCCTCGAGATAGTCGTTGTTGTTGTGGCGGCTTGTCCGTCGCGGTTGTAGCGGTGGTTTTCAGCGTTTTTTCAACACTTTCAGGAGCGTCCGACACGGCATGCTTGGAAGGCGTTGTGGGTAAGGCTCGGTTGTCTCCCTCCGGCAGGCGGGGGTGGGCAGGTGAGTGCTCCCGCAGCCAGCGGCTTCGAGCGTGATCCAGAAGTAGCCTCGGCTCCCTTTTTTGGGGGTTTGGGGAGCTTCGACGGCGTACAACATGGCTGCTCAAGAAACAACCGGTGGCGCTGCTTCTGCTGGGGCAAAGACCTCCAGGGGTGGGGCTGGTGCCAAGGCTGAGCGTCCGGCCCGTAAGGGGTTGATCGGTCGCAAGGTAGGTATGACTCAGGTGTTCGACGCCGACGGCACGGTGGTGCCGGTGACGGTCATCGAAGCTGGGCCCTGCAAAGTTCTTCGCCTCCGCTCGCTCGAGCGTGATGGCTACTCGGCCGTTCAGGTCGGGTTTCTCGACAAGCCTCGGCGGTTGGCAAGTCGCGCCGTCCGCGGCCAGGTTGCCAATCTCGAGAGCAAGCGCAGTCAGCGGAAGGCCGAGGCTGGTGTCGTTGCTCTTCCGAAGCCTGGGTGTGAGCCGAAGCGGTATGTGCGCGAGTTTCGCGGCACGGTCGACGGGGTTGAAGTCGGCCAGGATCTTTCCGTCGAAGTCTTCGAGGGGGTTGTCCGTGTCGATGTGACCGGCACCACCAAGGGGCGCGGCACTGCTGGCGTCATGAAGCGGCATGGCTTCAAGGGGCAGCGGGCGTCGCACGGCGTCAAGAAGGTCCATCGCCATCAGGGCGGTACCAGCATGAACACCTCGCCGGCCCGCGTTTTTAAGGGCAAGCGAATGGCTGGCCGCTTCGGGAACGAGCGGTCGACGATGCGGAACCTCAAGGTTGTTCGCGTCGACAAAGAAAACCATCTCCTTCTCGTGCGGGGGGCCGTTCCTGGTCCCAATGGCGCGATGGTGGTCGTCCAGCAGACGAATCTGATCAAGAAGGTTGCCGGTCCCGGTGCGCCGGTTTCCAAGAAGAAGGCAGGTGCGAAGTGAATCTCGCCGTGTATGACCTGAGTGGCAAGCAGGTCGGAACGTACGAAATCGATCCGGCGGAGCTGGCTCCTTCGGTCAACAAGCAACTCCTGCACGATGCGGTCGTGATGTACCAGGCGAATCTCCGGCAGGGGACGCACCGTACCAAGTCGCGGGGCGAGGTGGCTGGCTCGACGAAGAAGCTGTATCGCCAAAAGGGTACGGGCAACGCTCGTGCCGGTGGTCGGCGAAGCGGTACGCGTCGTGGTGGCGGTCATATTTTCGCCAAGCGGCCCCGTGATTTCGGGTTCCGAATGCCGCGGAAGTCGCTGCAGGCCGCTACCCGCATGGCACTCGCGGCACGGCTCGCTGATGACGAGGTTCGGCTTGTCGATTCGCTCGCCCTCGCGGCGCCGAAGACGGCGACCGTGTTTGGGCTGCTCGGTGCTCTCGGCGTTACCGAGCACACGGTGCTCGTGGCTCCTGAAAAGCATGACGACAACCTCTGGAAATCGGCTCGGAATATCGAAGGTGTGTCGGTTTCGCCCGTGGGCGATCTGAATGCATGGACGATTCTTCGGCCCCGGAAGATCGTGATGACCACGGCAGCCATCGACGCATTTCGTGCATCGGTCAAGGCCAAGGTGAAGTCGCCGGCGTCTCGTCCGTCATCGGCGCGGAAGGCATCGAAGCCGGTAGCGAAGTCGACCGCAGTCCGCAAGACAACGCGAGGAGAGTGATCCATGTCCGTACCCGTTCCTCCCCCCCCGATGCTGAACCCGCGCCTTGGTTCGCACCAGGTGATCGTCCGCCCGCTCGTGACTGAGAAGGGGATGCACCGGGCGCAGCGTAACGGTGCTTATTCGTTCGAAGTCGTCACTGCCGCGACGAAGGCCGATATTCGTCGTGCCGTCGAAGAGATGTTCAGCGTCAAAGTTGAGAAGGTCGCCGTCCAAAACCGTGTCGGCAAGGCCCGCCGGAGCCGGACGCGACAGACGAGTGCCAAGGCCTGGAAGAAGGCGATTGTGACCCTCAAGCCCGATTTCAAGATCGACCTGTTCTGAGTGGACAATAGCCCCGCGAGCCAGCCGCCAACCACGAGACACGAGAGCTTCCGAAGTCATGGGAATCCGTAATTACAATCCGACCAGTCCTGGCCGTCGTGGGGCGAGCGTTTCCGATTTCAAGGAACTGACTCCCGGCGCTGAGGCTCCGAAGCATCTCCGCGTCCGCAAGCGGAAGACCGGTGGCCGAAACAACCAGGGCAAGATCACGTCGCGGCACCGCGGCGGCGGTCACATGCAGCATTACCGGTTGATCGATTTCCGTCGCAACAAGGACGGCGTTCCCGGCAAGGTTGACTCGATCCAGTACGATCCCAACCGCACCTGCCGTGTCGCCCTCGTGGTGTATGCCGACGGCGAAAAGCGGTTCATTCTCGCCCCCGAGGGGCTGAAGGTTGGCACCACCGTTCAGAGCGGTGCCGAGGCTCCTCCGGAAGTGGGCAACTGTCTGCCGATGTCCGCCATTCCGCTCGGCATGCAGGTTCACAACGTTGAACTCCAGGCGGGGCGGGGCGGGCGG
>JBIIQL010000145.1:0-7627 GCA_044342095.1 Pirellulales bacterium | reverse complement strand
CGACTCCAGGGGGTGAAGATCGCGGGCGTCGAAACGTTCGTGAAGCCGGTCAAGGAACACCGTTTCGTCGTCGTCTTCCGTGGCAAGGGGCTCGACGGCGCCGTGGCCGACACTGATCCGCAGGCCACCGGCGTCGCCCCCCTCGATCCTCAAGCCCACTCGCCGGCTGCCGCGCGAACGGCGGAGGTGGCGAAGGAGTTCGTCGCCCAGGCCCGGCGGATCCTCGCCGACGAACCGAAGGCCAACGGCATGGTGCTCCGCGGATTCGCGGCCAAGCCGAAGCTGCCGAGCTACGAGGAGCTCTACCGGCTCCGTGCGGCCGCGATCGCCGTTTACCCGATGTACAAGGGGCTCGCCCGGCTCGTCGGCATGACGCTCGTCGGCACGCCTCACACCCTCGACGAGCAGGTCGACACCCTCGCCGCCTGCTGGCAGGACTACGACTTCTTCTTCCTCCACTTCAAATACACCGACTCCACCGGCGAGGACGGCGCGTTCGAGCAGAAGGTAAAGCGCGTCGAGGAACTCGACCGGGTCATCCCCCGCATCGAGGCCCTCCGTCCCGACGTCCTCATCGTCACCGGTGACCACAGCACGCCGAGCCTTCTCAAGAGCCACTCCTGGCATCCGGTGCCGACGGTCCTCGCCGCCGACACCTGCCGGCCGGATGGGCTGGAGAAGTTCTCGGAGCGGGAGTGCCTCCGCGGCGGCTTCGGAATCTTCCCGGCGAAGCATCTGATGCTCCTGGCGATGGCCCACGCCCAGCGCCTGGGCAAGTACGGGGCCTGACGTTTCCGGGGGAAAACAGGCTCCCGGGCATCCCGGCGGGTTGTGAAGTAGATTCGTCGTATCGAACCCGCTCCCCCCGGTCGCATCCATGGCCCGCATCGACGACGAAGACCTGTTCCAGAACTCGACGATGACCTTCGGGGAGCACCTGGAGGAACTCCGGGCGTGCCTCATCAAGGCCACGATGGGGCTCCTGGTCGCCGTGCTCATCGGCTTCGCCGTCGCCCGGCCGTTCGTCCATCTCATCGAGCAGCCGCTCAAGCGGGCCCTGGCCAACTACTACTCCAATCGGGCCGTCGAGACGTTCGACACGTGGACGCCGCGGGTCGACGGGGGCCCTGCCCTCCCCTACTCCCGGCAGGAGGTGATCGATGCCGTCGAGAACCACGGCATGTCGTTCGAACTCCGCGAGGTCCATGCCGACCGGTTGGCCCGCGTGCTCGGGACGGCGCCTGCCGCCGCGGCCGGAAGCGTCGAGGATGAAAAGGCCGGGTTCGGCATGGACGACCTCGTGCCGGTGCTCCTCTGGCAGCCGATGGTGAAGGATTCACGCGTCAGCATCACCACCTTGAGCGCCCAGGAGGCGTTCGGAATGTACGTGAAGGCGGCGCTCCTGGTGGGGGTAGTCTTGGCGAGCCCGTGGATCTTCTATCAGCTCTGGACGTTCGTCGCCGCCGGCCTCTACCCGCACGAGAAGCGGTATATCCATGTCTTCCTCCCCATGAGCATCGCGCTGTTCCTGGCCGGCGTGTTCCTCGCCTTTTTCTTCGTCTTCGACTTCGTCCTCGACTACCTCCTCCAATTCAACGCCTGGCTCGGCCTCGATCCCGATCCGCGCATCAGCGAGTGGATGGGGTTCGTCCTCATCCTCCCGATCGGTTTCGGGATCGGCTTCCAACTGCCGCTGGTGATGCTCTTCTTGGAGCGGATCGGGATTGTCGACGTCGCCACCTACGCCTCGCAGTGGAGGATGGCGATCGTGATCATCTTCGTCGTCTCGGCGATCCTCACGCCGGCCGATCCCTACAGCCTCCTGTTCCTCGCGATCCCCCTCTGCCTGCTCTATTTCGGCGGCCTGGCGATCTGCCGCTGGCTGCCGCCGGTGGGGACTCGCGGCGCCTGAGGACGGGGGAAGCGGTCCGGCGCGGGCCCGATCAGCGGGCGACGAACGCGAGCCAGTAGAAGACCGTCCCGGTGATCGCCGTGAGGACGAGATCGGCCGCCGCCAACCTGGCCATGACACGATGGCGGGGGGAGTGCGCGTTGGGGCCGGGGGGGGACGGAAATCGCTTGACGGCCTCCCACACGACCCACGTCCAGAGGACGAGCGTGGAGATGGCGAACACGAGGTGGATACCGAGGGCCGAGAGGACGCCCGAGGGCCAGAACGGGCTCGGCGCGGCCCGCAGTTTCCAGTCGGAGATCAACCGGACGTCGATCTCGAAGACGACGATCGCCGCGAGGAGGGCGGCCACGATGAGGAGTTGGAGCTTCCGGTGGCCGGCGAAGTCTCGTCGCTGGGCGACGAGATAAATGCTCCACGCCAAGAGCGGCAGGGTCGCGAGCAGCCCGACGAGCACCACATCCATGCCGAAGCTCGCCCGCGTGCCGAGGAAGCCGTCGATGCCGGCGGGAACCGCGATCTCGGCAAGCAAGGCAGTTGGGAAGAGGCCGGTGGCGGTGGTGGGCTCCAAAGCAACCTCGAGGAGGGATGGGCGAATCTGGCTGGGGGTAGAACGGGCGGGCGTGACGGGGAGGGACGGGGCAGGTCGAACCCGCGCAAGTCCTTCAGTGTAGCGACGAAGCCGATTGCCCGGCGCCCGTGCCGGCCGCTACGATCGCGAGGGCCCTTTGGGCCGAGTGGCGAAATAGGCAGACGCACGGGACTTAAAATCCTGTGGAGAGCAATCTCCGTGCGGGTTCGATTCCCGCCTCGGCCACTGGCGGTTGGTTCCCCGATTCGGGGAGGGAATCTCCCTTGCCCCGACAGCCCCGCGGGAGGTATCAGCCACGCCTGTCAGCATGGTTCGGCCTGGAGCTGCCTGACGACGCCAGACGCCCCTCGGGAGCTGCCCGCCGTGCCGACGCAATTACCAAAGCGCCGACTCCCCGCCGGTGCCCTCGTGCCGGGAGGCGCCCGTGGCGGTGGGGGACGGATCTGGATCCCGTGGCTGTTGGCGCCGCTGTTTGCGCTGGCGCCGATCGCGGGATGTGCCTTGGCTGGCAAGGTACGGCAGTCGGCCCTCACCTTCCCCTCCGCGGGTCCCGCCGAACCGCTCACGGCACCGAACGTGACGTTTGCCACGCCGGAGGCCCCGGCCTCCCCCGGGGGAGCCACGCCGGTCGTGCCGGTCGTGCCGGCCGGCCGCTGACGGAGCCATCGGCAAAGTCGCTTCGGGTCGGATCACCGGCCATGTTCCCGCTTCATTCATCCCTTGCCGGTGGCATCGGGGGCGAATGCGGACTAGCTTTCAGCGGGGCTTTCCCTCCACCGTGGCTCCGGTGGGGACTCGCCCCGGGAGACTCCGTGCATGCCGCTGTGGACCAGAATCGCCCTCTCGGCCCTCCTCCTTGTTTTGGCTGCCGTCGGGCTGACGTCGACATTCCAGGCCATCGCCGCCAGGCGGGCCATCCTCGAGCAGGCCCGTGCCGGTGCGCAGGGCGCGGCGGAGGTGTTGGCCAAGGCGACGGCGTTTGCCGAGGAGGTTCCTCCGGCGGTGGAGGCCGAGATCGGTGAGCAGATGCTCACCCAGGCGAAGCTCCTGGCCCAACTCGTGGCCGTGGCCGAGGGGGCCGGGGTGCCCCGCGAGGATCTTCTCGCCCGGCTCCGCGGGATCGCCGGCCCTGGACAGACCGAGTTTCTCGCCACCGATGACGGCGGGGTTGCCATTTATGAGACCAATCCTGCCGGCGAGGGTTTCCGGTTCTCTCCGGATGCCTCCACCCAACCCCAGGCCCATGTTTTCCACCGGCTCCTCGCCGGCGAAACGCCGAGCGTGATCCAGGAGTCGCGCCGGCGGGAGATCGATGAGCGCGTTTTCAAGTATGTCGGCGTGCCAGGGGTCGATGGCTCCCGGATCATCCAGGTGGGGATACCGGCGACGTTCCTCGAGCGGCTCGACACGGCCATCGGCCTCCGCCGCCTCGTCGGCGAGGTGGTTGTCGGTGATGTCCGTGAGGTGCGGATCCTCGACGCCCGTTCGAGTCCGTTGGTGACCCGGATCGTCGACAACGATGGCAATCCGTCGGAGTCCGCGCCGCCGCTCGATCAGGAAGACGCCCGGATCGTGCGCGAGTCGATCGCCAGCGGGCGCGCCGCCGACCGGGTGGAGGGGGCGATGGTTCGTGTGGCCGCGCCGGTCCTTCGGGCCGACGGCGCCAGTGGCGGAGCGGTGCTCGTCGGGCTGGCCACCCGGGCCGGGGGCGATCTGTGGCGATGGGAACTGCTCGCGGGGTTGCTTTCGTCGCTCCTCGTCGGCCTTCCGGCGTTCCTTGTGGGCCGCTCCTTGGCGCGATCGACCACCGACTCCGTGCGGTTGTCGACGGCGGTGGCTGAATCGATCGCCTCGGGCGATTTCAGCGCGACAGTGCCCCAGGGCGGGGATGACGAGGCGGGACGCCTCCTCGACGGCGTGGGGCGGATGTCGGCCACGCTCCGGGAAACCGTCGGCCGGCTCCAGGAAGCAGGAGCGCGGGTCACGGAGGTCGAGAGCGATGTCTCGGTGGCACTGGCCAGGCAGGAGCGGATCGTGCGAGGGTTCAGCGGCTCGGTGGATGATATCTCCGGGGCTGCGGCGCAGATTTCATCGAACGCCGAGCAGTTGCTCGATGCCACGGGGACGGTCACGCTCGCCGCCCGCGAGGCCGCCCGCGTGGCCGACGATGGGCGCTACGGCCTCGAGCGGATGTCGGAGTCGATGCGCCAGCTCGACGAGGTGATGAACGCCTTCACGAGAAAGCTGGCGACGATCCGCCAGCGTGCCGGCGGGATCAACGCGGTGGTGACCACGATCGCGAAGGTGGCCGACCAGACGAATCTCTTGTCGGTGAACGCCACCATCGAGGCGGAGAAGGCGGGGGAGGCCGGCCGTGGCTTCCGGATCGTGGCCCAGGAAATCCGTCGCTTGGCCGATCAGACGGCGTTGGCCACGAAGGACATCGAGCGCATGGTGCGCGACATGCAGTCGGCCGTTTCCAGCGGCACGATGGAGATGGACCGCTTTCGTAACGAGGTCAGCACGCGGATCCAGCAGGTCACCGAAGTCAGCCAGCAACTCGCCGGGATCGTGGCGCCGGTCCAGTCGG
Organism: Pirellulales bacterium; assembly: GCA_044342095.1. GTDB lineage: Bacteria > Planctomycetota > Planctomycetia > Pirellulales > UBA1268 > QWOP01. The sequence continues at coordinate 2,533 of JBIIQL010000145.1, read as the reverse complement.
TGACCCAGGCCCTCGATCAGGTCCACGATGGCATGGAGAACCAGAACGCGGGGGCCCGGCAGATCCGTGACTCCCTCGATCGCCTCCGCGCCGGCGCCGGGCAATCGGCTTCCGCAGTCGAGGCCTTCGTGACGGCGATGAATCAGCTTCGTGCTTCCGTCGCCGACCTCAACGACGAACTGACGCGGCTGCGCGTCGATCCCGTTCAGACGCGGGAGTGACCCGTCGCCGCCGGACGGACCGCCGATCGCTTCGGCCGAGGAACGTCAGCGGCGGGGGGCTGTCTCACCGAAACGCGATGCCTGGCGGGCGGCAAGGAAACGCCGCAGGCCGTGAACGATCCGCGCCGGAGGTTGGGCCCCCGACTGGCTGAACAGCGGGGTCTGGCCGTCGTCGGTGACGATCAGTTCGACCGCATCCGGAGCGAGCTCGACGCCCCCGAGGAGGTTTTCCATCGACTCGGCCTCCTGCGACCCACTGGAGGCCGTGGGAGGGACGTGGGCGACGATGAAGTTCTCCTGCACGAACGGAGCGAACTCCGGATCGGAAATGAGCGAGTCGGAGTGGCTCCGGGCAGCCTTGTCGCCGGGACGGGCGACGACGAGGAGGATCGGGCGCTTCGCCCCGCGGGCTGTTTCGATCGCTTTGTCGAGTGAATCGAGGACCGGGGCTGAGTTGGCGATGGTGGAAGGAGTGGAGGCAGGCACGGACGTGGCCGCGGGCGTCATGGCGGCAACGGCGGTTTCGGCAGGACGCTCCGGGAGCGACTTCGTCATGTCGGCGATCCAAGCGGCCGGAGACTGCCCCTGATAGCCACGTTTTTCGGCCAGTTTCGTGCCGTCGGGACTGATGAGGAGGACCGCCGGGAAGTTTCGTACGCCGTACTTGATGCAGACCTTCGAGCGTTCCACGCGAACCGCCTCCGTAATCCCGTGCTGGGGGAGGTCGATCATGAGGAGGACGACGTTCCGCTCGGCCCATTCGTGAAAAGCGCCCGTTTCGAGGACGTTTTTCTCGAGCGTCTTGCAGTGCGGGCACCAGTCGCTGCCGGTGAACACCGTCAGGACCGGCCGGCCTGTCCGCTCGGCATCCGCCATCGCGGCTTCGTAACTCGTGTGCCAGGCGTGGGCGGCCACGTCCGCGGCGGAGGCAGACGGAGGGAGCACGAGGCCGGGAAGCGTCCCGAGCGCTGGGAGCGTCGCCAACGTCAAGCCGGCGACGATGCCACGCAGCGCCGATCGGAGTTCGATCCCTCTCCCCCGCTGCCGGCCGCAGCCAGCCCTGTTCCCGGGGAGGTTCGCCCCTGCCTGTCCGGTCGCTGATCGCCTCATGCGCATCGTGGCACTCCTCCGTGAAACCGCATTCCCCTCTTGTCCATCGGGTGAAGGCGGCTTGCTCCAAGAGTTTCTGGCTCCAAAACCAACGCAGCAGGCTAGCAGTGGGGAAATGTGATGTAAATCACTCAACTTGACCTAGATTTCCCATTTTGCCTAAACAGCCTGTTTTTCGGTTCGCCAAGGGACTTACGGCGAGTCGGCGCGGGGCGAGCCGGGGAAGAAAAGGCTCGGGAAGGGATAGAATCCCGGCTGGAATCCTCCCGGGAGACGGTGGATTGCCAGAGCCGCTGGGGGAAAAAAGACCGATGATCGCCACCCGTTCACGCTGCCGGAGTCGCCGCTGGCCGATCTTCCCGGCGGCCATCGCCTGGCTGCTGATTTCGACCGTGACCGCGGCGTTGCGGGCCGACGACGTCGACCCCGCGGCAGACAAGCCAGTGACGGTGCCTGAGGTGTTCCGGCAACCGGAGCGGGGCCTCGACGGGGTCGGATGGTATCGCTGCACCGTCGTCGTTCCGGCCACGTGGGGGGAACGGCCGCTGGAACTGTTCGTCGAGCCATTCGATGCGGCGGTGGCGGTGATCGTCAACGGCCGTTCCGTCGGGGGAGCAGGGGAGTTTCCGCCCCGGTTCCGCAGCGGTCTCGGGGGGCCGGATCGATTCAGGATCCCTGCCGGACTCGTCCCCGCCGGAACGCCCGCCGAGATCGTCGTCAAAACCTGCCTGCGGGACGGACGGACCGGATTCAACGTGGCTGCCCCTGCGCTGTTTGCCGGGGATGAAGCCCTCCGACTCACCGGGCGATGGGTGTTCCGGGGCGGGGACATCGTTCTCGGCCAGCCTCCGGCGCTCCTGGAACCGGAAGTCGAACCGGCCGCGGAGGTCGAGGCGACGCTCCGCCGGATCGATGATGCCGGTCCGCTTTCCGCCGCCGACGAGCGGGGGAGGTTTCGGGTGGCCGACGATCTCCGCGTCGACCTGGTGCTCGCCGAGCCGGACGTCCGCCAGCCGTTGTCCGTGAAATGGGATGCGCGTGGGCGGACCTGGGTGGCCGAGTTCATTCAATACCCCGAGCCGGCGGGGCTGACGATGGTCAGCCGCGACGCGTTCCTGAGGAGCGTCTACGACAAGGTGCCGGCCCCGCCTCCGCACCACGACCGTGGTCTCGATCGGATCTCGTTTCACGAGGACGTCGAC
>JBIIQL010000144.1:0-7654 GCA_044342095.1 Pirellulales bacterium | reverse complement strand
GTCGTCGCGCAACTCCGCGAGATCATCCAGCAGCCGCACGGCATGCTCATCGTCTGCGGCCCGACCGGGTCGGGGAAGACGACGACGCTCTACTCCGCGCTCTCGGAGATCGACGTCAATTCCAAGAACATCATCACGATCGAGGACCCGATCGAATACCGGCTCGAGGGGATCTCCCAGACCGCGGTCAACGTCGCCGCCGAGCTGACCTTCGCCAAGATTCTTCGCTCGACGCTCCGGCAGGATCCCGACGTGATCCTCGTCGGCGAGGTGCGCGACAAGGAGACGGCGGAGATCGCCATGCAGGCGGCGATGACGGGGCATTTCGTGTTCACGACGCTCCACGCCAACGACGCCCCCACGACGATTACCCGGCTCCTCGACATCGGTGTCGAGGCGACGCTCATCCAGTCGGCCGTTTCGGCGGTCCTCGCCCAGCGGCTCGTCCGCGTCCTCTGCCCGAAGTGCAAGCAGGCCGTCCAACTCTCCGACGAGCTCAAGCAGAAATGGGGGATCGCGGTCGGGAAGGACGTGACGGTCTACCAGGAAAAGGGATGTCCGGCGTGCCATGGCACCGGCTTCCGCGGGCGCACCGGCCTCCACGAACTGATGATCTTCGACAACTCGGTCCGCGAACTCCTCGTCGGCCGCCCCTCGATGCAGACGATCCGACAGGCGGCTCGCAAGGGAGGGATGAAGACGCTCCTCGAGTCGGGCATCGGCAAGGTGCTCGCCGGGATCACGAGCGTCAACGAGATGCAGCGGGTGGCGAAGTGACCGGGGCCGGACGGCTCTTCCGTGATGGCCTGATGACACCAGGCACGGCGACGTGCCACGAGGGACGGGGCTGACGATGCTGTTCGCCGATTCGATCCTCCAGCAGTCTGCGGGGCTGATCACCCTCCTGATCGTCGCGATTCTTGCCTGGCTCGGCTCGCGCTACGGGCTGTTCCTGGCCACCGTCTGGGGCCTCCAGGCCCTTGCCTCGGTTGTGGCCGCGTTCGCGATCACCGACCAGGTCGACGGGCTCTTGCAGTGGGCCGGAATGACCAACGAGTTCGCGATGATCTGGCGGCAGACGATCGCCTTCGTGACGAGCGTCACGCTCGTGGCGATCGTCATCCGGTTGGCGGTCGGGGGGGCGATCCAGGAGGGGGCGACGAACTATCCGCCGCTGGTCGATCTGGCCGGCGGGGGAGTGGTCGGCGCGCTGGCGGGGCTCGTCGTCGCAGGTACGCTCCAGGTGATCCTCGCCATGGCCCCCCTCCCCGAGTCCATGGCTTTCGACCACACCAAGCTCGGCTGGGATCTCGGCCAGGGGATCATCGATCTCGTCGCCCACTGCGCCCCGTCGATGTCAAGCGAGGAACGCGGGATCATGATGGACGGGGAGCCGGGCTTCCGGCCCGAGAAGGAGGATCCCGCCAAGGCCGCGCCGCCGCCGGCCCCGGTCGATCCTTCGCAGCCGGTGCTCGAGAAGATCGAATTGCCGCAGTGGAGCGAGGTGTTCGCCGACGTCAACTGGAACCAGCAGTGGGACGAGGGGGAGAAGTACCTCGATGCCGACGACAACGGCGCCTTCACCTGGTGCCTGAGGAGCAACGACGTCAACACGAACAAGACCCGTGACATCGGGCTCCGCGAGCGGTATGCCCTCGGACCCTGGGTGACGGTGCGAGCGATGGAGAAGCAGGAGGTGGTTCGTCTCCAGCGGAACGGGAAACTCGGACCGGTGGATGGCCTTCCTTATCCTCCGCCGGGTGGTCTCGGACCGGGGGTGACGCCCCCCGCGGCGCGTCCTACCGTGACCGACCCCGCCGCCGGTGTTCCCGGACAGCCGATCCCGGGCGTCGTCCCCCCGGGCAACCCGGCCTTTCCTCCACAGCCGCCCGGTGCCCCTGAGGGAACCCCGCCGGCGCAGCCAGGGCTCCCAGCGCAGCCAGGTCAACCGTTTCCTGCCGTCCCCCCGCCGGTCGGCCAAGGAACGCTCCCCGGCGTCCCGAAGCAGCCCGGCCAGCCTGCGGCACTGACGCCTACGGCGCCGCCGCAGCAACCTGGCGTGCCACAGCAACCTGGCGTGCCACAGCAACCTGGCGTGCCGGCTGGTCAGGCGCCGGTCCCGCCGGCTGAGCCCGCTCCTCCGCCGGAGCCAACAACGCCTCCTCCACCGACGCCTGTCGAGGTGCCGGGGCGTGCCAACGAGACACCGAAGCCGCCCCCCGGGCCCGCCAATCCCTTCAAGCCGGCGCCCAAGAAATAGAGGGAGTGATCTTCGCCCCCACGAGCGGAGGGAGCCCTGAGCGTCGACGGCTTGTGATACTTGCCGTCACTCCCTTCGCCTGCGGTGCTGCAGCGACTGCCGCGTCGCTGGACCATGGTGGCGCCGCGGCGAACAGCAGCCTGCAAGCGCGGTGGGCATAGCGCTCGGGGAGCAAGGTGATCCACGTTGCCAGGCTCTCCGTTGACGCTTCCGCTCATCACCGTCGTCATTCCCACCTACGCCCGGCCGAGGCAGCTCACCGCCTGCCTGACGGCCCTGGCGGCGCAGCGCTGCGAGGCGTCTTTTGAGGTCGTGGTCGTCGATGACGGCAGTCCGGAGCCGCTCGACTCGATCGCCGAGATGTTTCAAGGCCGGGTCGATCTCCACCTCGAGCGACAGCCCAACGCCGGGCCCGCCCGGGCCCGGAACCGTGGTGTGGCCGTCGCCCGGGGCCGATTCATCGCCTTCACCGACGACGACTGCCTTCCCGAGCCCGACTGGCTCGGAGCCCTCCTTCGCCGCGAGGCCCTCACCCCCGGAGCGATGGTCGGGGGAACGACGATCAACGGGCTCGACAAGGAGCTGTTCGCCAGCGCCAGTCAACTGATCGTCGATCTCGTCTACGACCACTTCAACGCCGATCCCTGTCGGGCGACGTTTCTGACCAGCAACAACGTGCTGTGTACGCGCGAGCGCTTCGAGGCGCTCGGTGGCTTCGATGTCACCTTCCCCCGCGCCGGGGCCGAAGATCGCGACTTCTGCGACCGCTGGCGGACGGCCGGTTGGCCGCTCGTCTGGGAGCCTGCGGCGCGGATCGAGCATCGCCACGCGCAGACGCTGCGGACGTTCGTCGACCTCCACTACCGCTACGGGCGCGGGGCCTACCTCCACCATCGCCGCAGAGCCGAGCGTGGCTCGAAGAGCATCGTCCAGGACATCGGCTTCCACGCCTCGATCCTGCCGCGGCTGTGGGCGCTGCGTGGTGATCCACGCGTCGCCGGGCGGACCCTCGCGATCCTTGCGGCCCTCGGGATCTGGCAGGGGGCCAACGTGGCCGGATTCGCCCGGGAAGCGCTGCTGGGATCACGGCGTCCGCCGGCCGCTCCATGATCCGTTTGGATCCGTCTGGATCCGTGCGAGTCTCAAGTCGAGGCGAGGACCTCGGCCAGATGGATCGTGCGGGCTCTTTTCCCTTGGCGGGCAAGCCAGCCGTCGATCTGGAGCTGGCAACTCGGATCGCTCGATACGACCCAGTCGCACTCCGTCCTGGCAAGCGAACCCGCTTTCACCTCCGCCATGGCGGTGGAGATCATCGGGAACTTCACGCTGAAAAGCCCCCCGAAGCCACAGCAGCTCTCTGGCTCGTCGCACTCGACCAGCTCGAGCCCCGCGACGGCTCCGAGGAGTTTCCGCGGCGCCGCTTTGATCCGCAGCTCGCGAAGACCATGGCAGCCATCGTGATAGGTCACGCGGTGGGGGAAGCGGGCGCCGACATCGGTGACCCCGAGGCGGTCGACGAGAAACTCGCCGAACTCGAACGTCCGGGAGGCGAGATCGAGAGCCCGCTCCTCGTGCGGCGTACCGGCGAGGAGTTCCGGATAAAAGACGCGCATCATCGCCACGCAGGAGCCGCTGGGGCCGACGACGGCGCCGGCCCCCTCGAAAACGTCGAGGGCGCGGATGGCCACCGTTCGTGCCTCGTCCCAGTAACCGGAGTTGAAGCTGGGCTGGCCGCAGCAGGTCTGGGCGGGGCGAAAGTTGACGGTATGGCCGAGGCGTTCGAGAACCGTGGCCACGGACATCCCCACCCGCGGGTTCATCTGATCGACGAAGCAGGGGATGAAGAGATCGACGTCCATCACTTCTTCTTGTTCTTGCGCTCGATCGCCCGGACCATCGCGGCCCCCATGTCGGCGGGGCTGGCGGCGACCTCGATGCCGGCGCTTTCAAGGGCGGCGAGCTTCGCCTCGGCCGTCCCCTTGCCGCCGGAGATGATCGCACCGGCGTGGCCCATCCGCTTGCCCGGCGGAGCGGTCTGGCCGGCGATGAAGGCGGCCACCGGCTTCGTGACATGGTGCTTCACGAACTCCGCAGCCTCCTCCTCGGCCGAACCGCCGATCTCCCCCATCATGAGGATCGAGTGGGTGTCGGGATCGGCCTCGAAGAGGGCGAGGATGTCGATGAAGCTCGAGCCGACGAGCGGATCTCCACCGAGCCCGACGCAGCTGCTCTGGCCGTGGCCAAGTTGGGTCAGCTGCCAGACGGCCTCGTAGGTGAGGGTGCCGGAGCGGCTCATCACGCCGACGTGACCAGGGGTGTGGATGTAGCCGGGCATGATGCCGATCTTGCACTGGCCCGGGGTGATCACGCCGGGGCAATTGGGGCCGATGAGCCGGCTCTTGGAAGCCCGCACCACCGGCATGACCCGCGCCATGTCGATCACCGGGATCCCCTCGGTGATCGCGATCACCAGCGGTATCTCCGCCCCGACCGCCTCGAGGATCGCGTCGGCGGCGAAGGCCGGCGGGACGAAGATCATCGTCGCGTTAGCGCCGGTGGCGGCGACCGCTTCGGCGACGGTGTCGAAGACGGGTAGGTCGGCGACTGTTTCCCCTCCCTTGCCGGGCGTCACGCCGCCCACCATCCGTGTCCCGTACTCGAGGCAACCGCGGGTGTGGAACTCCCCCACCTTGCCGGTGATGCCCTGACAGATGACGCGGGTGTCACGGTTGACGAGGATGCTCATGGTGGAGTGATAGCCGGGAGGGGCTCGCGGGAGGAGTGGGATTTCAGCGTGGAACGGGGGGACCAGTGGGAGGGCTTCGGGCGATCAAGCCTTGAGCCCCTTGGACGCGGCGACGACCTTCTTGGCGGCGTCGGTGAGGCCGTCGGCGGTGATGATCGTCGTGCCGCTGTTGGCGAGGATCTTCTTCCCTTCCTCGACCTCCGTTCCCTCGAGGCGAACAACGAGGGGGACGGTGAAGCCGACGGTCTTCGAGGCTTCGATGAGGGCGTTGGCGATCGTCGTGCACCGCATGATGCCGCCAAAGATGTTGACGAGGATCGCCTTGACGTTCTTGTCGGAAAGGATGATCCGGAACGCCTCGGTGACCTGCTTGACGTCGGCACCGCCGCCGACATCGAGGAAGTTCGCCGGCTCACCGCCGTGGTATTTGACGAGGTCCATCGTGCTCATGGCGAGGCCGGCGCCGTTGACGAGGCAACCGATCGTGCCGTTGAGCTTCACGTAGGAAAGCCCGGCCGCGGCGGCCCGCGTCTCGGCCGGGTCTTCCTCGCTCTCGTCGCGGAGGGCGGCGACGTCCTTGTGACGGAACAGCGCGTTGTCGTCGAAGGTCATCTTCGCATCGAGGGCGACCATCCCTCCGTCCTTCGTGAGGACGAGTGGATTGATTTCGAGGAGCGAGGCATCGAGGTTCACGAATGCCTTCGTGAGCGCCTTGAAGAATTGCTCGGCAGCCCGCCAGCTCGCCGCCGGCAGCCCGAGGCGGGCCGAGAGGACGCGCGTTTGCCAGGCGGAGAGGCCGCGGTCGGGATCGAACGGCTCGGTGATGATCAGCTCCGGCGTCTTGTGCGCCACTTCCTCGATGTCCATGCCGCCGGCGGTGCTGGCGATGAGGACCGGCGACCCGGCCTGCCGGTCGACGAGGATCGCGCAGTACAGCTCCCGTTCGATGGCGCAGCCACTCTCCACGAACACCTGACGGACGACCTGCCCTTCGGGACCGGTCTGGATCGTGACGAGGGTCTGATCGAGGAGGCCCGTGGCGATTCGTGCCGCATCGGCGGCGGTCTTGGCCAGCTCGACACCGCGCTGCGTCGAACCCTTCACCATTCCCTTGCCACGGCCGCCGGCATGGATCTGGGCCTTCACCGCGCAGATCGGCGTGCCGAGGGCGGTGAACGCCGCCGCCGCTTCCTCGGGCGTACGGGCCACTTTGCCCGCCAGCACCGGCACGCCGGCGGCCCGGAGGAGTTCCTTGGCCTGGTATTCATGGATCTTCATGCCGGTCTTCCTGTCGCAAGGGGTCCGGGGGCGATCGCTGCCCGGCGAGCCGACACTATCGCACACGCCGCCGGTCTTTCCAATCGACCGCCGTTCCCGCCACGGCTGTGGGGTTTTCGCCGTGGCCGGGTCACGTGGGCCCCTGCGCGGTCCGGGCCAGATGGCGTTCCACGAGGCCTGGGTCGAAGCCCGCCGCCGCCCCCCGGATCGCCGCGCGGATCGCCTCCGGCGCGAGCCGGTAATGATTGACCCGGAGGAGCGACACCTTGGCGTAGGGCACCCCGGCGGCGAGGAGCCGACGGGGGAAGAGCTCCGCAGGGTTGTGGAACGGCCGGCGGATTTTCCTCAGGAGCCGCCAGGCTCCGAACGGCCGCCGCACGGAGAGATCGGCCACGAGGTCGCGCCATCCAGGCGGAGGCTCCCGGCCGGCGTCGTAGAGGGCGGCGATCCGGAAGCCGGCAGCCATGACCTGCTCCGACAGCCCGACCTCGTAGCGGCTGATGACGTCATCCTTCGTCGGCTGGGGAACGACGTCGCTCCAAAAGTCGTGCCAGCACGACGACGCGAGCAGAGCGCGGCGGGCAGCGAGGAACCAGGATTGGAGGTGGGGCCGTGGTCTTCCACCGCCGTGACGGGGGGGCTGCCTCGAGATCACCATCCCCCACAGATCGGCGCCGTCGACTCGGCGGTCGGTGAACATCGGCGCCGGATCGAACAGTGGCCCATAGACGCTGTCGTTGACACACACCACCTCGTCGAAGCCCGGCGCGTCGTAGCCTCCGGACGGGGAGAGTGAGCGGAGGCCAGCCTGCCAACTGCCGAAGTCGTAGCCGACGTTCTCGCGCGGCAGGAACGTGTCGACGGTGCCCGCGAGGGCGTCGGGGAGCCGGACCACTGACGTCGACACGAGCACGAGCCTCTCGGCGAGCGCTCGATACGCGCGGAGGGCATGAACGACATGCGGATCGACGATGCCGTCGGGATCGTGGTGCGCGAGGATGATCGCACGGCGCATGGCAGACGTGCTCGCGGTAGGCGCTTGTGGTCAGGCCCGCGAATCAGGCTGCCCGTCGGCGGGCCGTCCGTAGTCGATCCTGGAGCCTGCCGACGCGGCGGAGGGGGGCGCTGCGATCCCCGCCGCCAGGGAGGAGGCGGAGCATCTCCGGGAGATGATTGAGCGTCCGCCCAGCGGCGTCGAGGTCGCCCCGCGCCAACTGCTTCTCTACCGTCCGCAGGGCCGATCCAGCGTACCAGCGGGCGCTCCGCTCCCTGACCCGTTCCCGATCGAGCGCTGGAAGGAGGCTGGCGTTGAGTTCGATCGCCTGGAGGAGGTCGGGCCACACCGCCCCGCTGGTGAGGAGGCGATGGGA
>JBIIQL010000143.1:0-7683 GCA_044342095.1 Pirellulales bacterium | reverse complement strand
GGAGTTTGCCGGCTTCCGCGAGAAGGCGATCGCGGAGGTGAAGCCGGGGAACGAGTTCGACGTCAACGGGAAGAAGGTCGGCGTCGTCGAAATCGACGACAAGAAGTTCATCTACCGTTTCCAGGGACGCAACAAGACGACCCCGCGCAACAAGATCCCGGCCGGTATCGCGATGGCGATCGTGACGACCTGGTTCGACGAGCGCCCTGCCAACCACCTCTTCCTCGGCGCCTATCACGCCACGAAGCCGGAGCCAGACCTCGCCAAGGCGCAGGATCACTGGGAGCGCGCCGAGAAGGGGGGGATCAACGCCGAACCGCTCCTTCGCCTCCTCGATGATCCCGCTTTCGAGGCAGGCGCGAAGGCTTCGGAGCCGAACGACGAATAGCCCCACCGCTGCCGTCACCAGATCCGAGTGAGGATTCCGACGAGCGCCTCCGGATCGAGCTCGACCGGATTGCCGCGAAGGCTCGCGCCGCCGGAGTTTTCGGCAAGCCAGCCGATCCGCTCGCGACGCAGCCCCACGTCCGATAATCGGCGCGGCAGACCCGCCACGGCACAAACCTGCTCGATCCGCGCCACGAAGGCCGCTGCCGCGGTCGCATCGACGGGCGAGGCTGCCGGGTCGATCGCCCGCTCGAGGAACGCGTAGTCCGCCGCTGCGACCGCCGCGTTGACCTCGAGCGCCACCGGCAGCATCAGCCCACAGGCAAGCCCATGCGCCGTGCCACACTCGATGCCGAGGGCCGCGGCCACGCCGTGAGCCATGCCGAGGCCGGAGTTGGAAAGCGCTATCCCCGAGAGGAGCGCTCCGTGGCTCATCGCGCTTCGCGCCGCTCGGTCGGACGGATCGGCAAGGAGCCGCGGCAGCGCCGACACGGCCCGCGGCAACGCCTCGAGGACGAGCGCTCGGGGCAACGGCCGGCGCACCCGGCAGATGAACGACTCGACGAGTTGCGTGATGCAGTCGAGGCCGGCGGCCGCCACCGTCGAGCGGTCGCAGCCGGCGGTGAGGTCGGGATCGACGACGACGGCGCGGGGCACCATCAGTGGGCTGCGGAGGCTCTTCTTGAAGCGCCGCCGCGGGCAGGAGATGACGGCGTTGCGGGTCGCCTCGGCGCCAGTGCCGGCCGTTGTCGGCACGGCCACCAGCGGCAGCGGCGTCACGTCGATCGGGATCCCCTGCCCCACCCCCTCGAGCCGGTCGACGAGGAGCGGATCGTAGTCGGCGGCGCCGAGGCCGACGGGGAGATTCGTTGCCAGGGCCGCCACGGCCTTGGCCAGATCGATCGCCGAGCCGCCGCCGACGGCGACGACGACGACCCCGTCGCGCTTCCCCGCCGGCAGGCTCGCGAGGGCGGCGGCGACGTCGTCGACGGTCGGCTCGCCGGCGGTGACGGCGACGATCTCGGCGGCCAGGCCGGCTCGGGCGAGGCTCGCCTCGACAGCATCGCGGTGGGGGGAGTTCGCGAGGCTGCGCCGCCCCCCCACGAGCCAGACGCGTGTCCCGAGGTGCGCCGCGGCCTCTCCCACTTCGGCCACCCGGCCGACGCCGAACCTGATCGCCGGTGGGGCCACGAAGTCCCACGCTCCCGGATCGATCGCCGCACCGTCGATTACACTGTTGCCGATCCTGTCCATCGCCCGCCGTTCCTTTCCTGCTCGATGCTCAAAGCCCGACACGCCCCCGAGGAAGCTGCCACGAGGATGACGACCGACGCCCTGGAGATTCCCGTCTGCCGCGCCCCGGTGAGCGGGAGGATCCGCCCCCCCGGTTCGAAAAGCATCACCAACCGGGCCCTCGTGTGCGCGGCGTTGGCCCGGGGAACCTCGACGCTCCTCGGGGCCCTCGACAGTCAGGATACCCGCGTCATGGTCGATGGGCTCGGCGCCCTCGGGATCGGCCTCGAGCCCGAGTGGGCGGCGGGCCGGATCGTTGTCCACGGCGCGGGCGGCCGGATCCCCGCCACCGCCGCGACGCTCGACTGCGCCGCCAGTGGCACCACGATCCGCTTCCTCGCCGCCGTCTGCGGCCTGGGGCGCGGCACCTATCGCCTCGACGGCACGGCCCGGATGCGGAAGCGCCCCATCGGCGATCTCCTCGACGCGCTCCAGGGCCTCGGCGTGGAGGCCAGCGCCGAGAGCCCCGGCGGTTGCCCGCCGGTGGCGATCCGTTCTGCCGGGATGCCGGGCGGGGCGACGACCGTCCACGGCGGCACATCGAGCCAGTTCGCCAGTGCCCTGGCGATGGTCGCCCCCTGCACGGCGGAGGGGATGACGATCGACTTCGAGGGGCGACTCGTCTCGCTCCCCTATCTCGAGATGACCCGGCGCGTGATGGCCGATTTCGGTGCCGCCTGCCATGTGGCCGGCCCGACACGGTGGTCGATTCCCTCCGGCCACTACGACGGTTGCACGTATCGGATCGAGCCCGATGCGTCGGCCGCGAGCTACTTCCTCGCCGCTGCCGCGATCACCGGGGGAAGCGTCACCGTCGAAGGGCTGTCGCGGCGGAGCATGCAGGGGGACGTCGCCTTCGCCGAGGCGCTTGAACGGATGGGTTGCACCGTGGCGTGGCACGAGTCGGGGAGCGACCCCGCCGACGATTCGGTGACCGTCTCAGGGCGGGCCGCCCACGGCATCGACATCGACATGAACGCCATCAGCGACACCGTGCCGACCCTCGGCGTCGTGGCCCTCTTCGCCGACGGGCCGACGACGATCCGCAACGTCGCCCACATCCGCGACAAGGAGACCGACCGGATCAGCGATCTGGCCCGGGAGCTCTCTCGCTTGGGCGCCCGGATCGAGGAACGGCACGATGGCCTCACCGTCCACCCTGCCGCGCTTGCGCCGGCGGAACTCGCCACCTACGACGACCACCGGATGGCGATGAGCCTGGCGCTGGCCGGCCTCGTCGTGCCCGGCGTGCGGATCCTCGATCCGCGCTGCACCGGCAAGACGTTTCCGGAGTATTGGCAGGCGCTGGCGACGATCGCCGCCCTCGACACCCGGGGCTGGCCCGAGGGCTTTCGTCCTTGAGGCCCACCGCGAGGCTCGCAAGCCCGCCTCGATCACACCGCGCCGGCCCTGAGTCCGCCGTTCCTCAGTCCTCCGGCCCGCCCTCGGTAGGCTGCCAGGGGCTCTCGGTTGCCGACCGGGCGAGCATGAGCGAAGCCCGGGCGAGAAGGTGATCGACCCGCTCGTCGAGGGAGGGCTCGGCAAGCGCCCGGGCAAGGCTTGATTCGGGCGCCGTCGGCCCGGCCGCGGAGGCCCCGTCACGGGCAGGAAAGCCTCCGCCACAGTGGCGGCAGAAGACCTTCTTCCCGAGGAGCGTCACCCGGATACGAAGCGACCGGCCGCAGATCGGACAGGACTGGAAGAAATGCACGGGATCTCCTCCGCACACGCATGCGCTTTGGTGGAACGAAACACCCGGCCCCCGGCGGGCAGTGTACCGCCGCCGCCAGCAGCCACCAAGATCGCCCGGCGGGGCGCCGGAGGGATCGCCCGGCAGCCCGGTGGAATGCCTGGAAATCATCGCCAGCCGCGCCGCCGATCGACTACATTGATCCGGTGATTGCTGGTGTGTTTCCCCTCACCCTGCCGAGCGGCAGCCGATGAATCGTCCGTGGTATGCCCCCCTCGTGGTGGTCTTCTGGCTGGTGACCACAGGCTGGCTGTTCACCTCGAAGATCATTCCCACGCTCCTCCCTGGCGCTCCGCCGGGCTATCAGGCCCGGTACACCGCCGATGGACGGGTGGTGCCCGTGGCCTGGAGCGTGATCCTCGACGACAAACCGCTGGGGTGGTCGCTCAGCCAGGCGGAGCGTCTCGCCGACGGGGGGATGCGGGTCGAGAGCCTCCTCCACTTCGACAACCTGCCGATCGGGCAACTCCTCCCGGCCTGGACGAGGCTCCTCATCCGGCAGTCGGTTCCCGCTTCCGCCGTGCTCACCATCGAGGCGACGGGGCGGATGGAGATCAACCGGGCCGGCCAACTCACCTCCTTCACTTCGGCGATCGATCTCCCCGGCAGCGACGGGAGAATCCTCCTCACCGGCATCGTTGACGATGGGGAGGTGACGATCGTCATCCGCTCCGGCGAGATGGTCTACGAGACGAAGCGGTTTCTCCCCGAGACGATGATGCTCGGTGACGAACTCTCCCCCCACGCCACGCTTCCGGGCCTCGTCGCCGGTCGGCAATGGACCGTCCCCGTGTACAGCCCGCTCCGCCCCGCCCAGTCGCCGATCGAGATCCTCCACGCGGAGGTCGAGGGGAGCGAGTCGATCTTCTGGGACGATCACCTCGTGACCGTCGACCTCGTCACTTATCGGGACGATCCCTCGTCGCACCGCGAGCCGCGGGCCCGGCTGTGGGTCGACCGCGCCGGCCGCGTCCTCCGCCAGGAAGCCGCGGCGATGGGGCGGAAGATCCTCTTCGTGCGTCGCACCGATGCCGAAGCGGAGACGCTCGCGAAGAATCTCTCCGAGCTCGGGGATTCGCCTGCCGCCCGTTCGGCTCCTACGGCTTCAGACGAGGTGGAGACGCCATGATCGCCTTCGAAGGGGTGACCCGCTCCTACGGCGAGAAGCTCGCCGTCGCGGGGATCGACCTCACGATCCCGCGTGGCGAATTGTTCGCCCTCCTCGGTCCCAACGGCGCCGGGAAGACGACGACGATCAAGATGCTCGTCGGCCTCCTCCGGCCGTCGCGTGGCACCGTGACCGTCGCCGGGCACGATCTCGTCCGCAATCCCCGCATGGCCCATCTCCATCTCGGGTATGTCCCCGACGAGCCGTGCCTCTACGAGAAGCTCACCGGCCGCGAATTCCTCTGGTTCATCGCCGACATGTTCGGGATGCCGAAGGCCGCCGCCGAGCGGCGGATCGAGGCGGAGATCGCCAACTTCGAGCTCGGCGAATTCGCCGACGATCTCTCGGAGAGCTATTCCCTCGGCATGCGTCAGCGGCTCGTGTTCGCCTCCTCGCTCCTCCACGATCCCGACGTCCTCGTGCTCGACGAGCCGATGGTCGGCCTCGATCCGCGGAGCGTACGGATCGTCAAGGATCTTCTCCGCGAGCGGACGCGTGGCGGGATGACCGTCTTCATGTCGACGCACACCCTGGCGATGGCCGAGGAACTCGCCGACCGGGTGGGGATCATGGTTCGCGGCCGCCTCCGGTTTCTCGGCACGGTCGCCGATCTCCGCGCCCGGGCCACCGGCCTGGGCACGGGCGATCCCGCGGCCGAACTCGAGCCGCAGAGTCTCGAGCAGCTCTATCTCGACATCACGTCCGCCGAAGGCGGAGGTTCTCCCCCATGACGCCGCAGCCGCCTGCCGTCGATGCCGCGCTCCTTCGGCCGATCACTGCCGGCGAGGAATCGGGGATTTTCCTCCGCCTCCGCTGGCTCATCGCCCGCTCGACGCTCGGGGAGATGCTCCGCACGTCGCGACTCCGGGTGTCGCTCGTCATCCTTCTCAGCGCCCTCTTCTGGGGATCGCTCTTCGGCCTGTTTCACGAGGCCTTCACCTTCGTCGATTCGCTCCACGCCGAGGTGATCTCGCTCCTCTTCAACGCCTTCTTCTCGTCGCTGATGGTGATGCTCGTCTTCTCCACCGGCATCCTCCTCTACAGCGGACTCTACACGACCCCCGAAGCCCGGCTCCTGCTGACGCTCCCGGTCCGGTCGGAGACGATCTTCGCCCACAAGTTCCAGGAGGCATTCTGGTTCTCGAGCTGGGGATTCATCCTCCTCGGGAGCCCGATGCTCACCGCCTACGGCATCGTCCGTCACGCCCCGTGGCCGTTCTTCGTCTTCCTCCTCCCGTTCATGGTGGCGTTCGTCGCCATCCCGGCGACGCTCGGGGGGATCGTCTGCATGGCGATGGTCGCCTGGATGCCGCGGCTGCGGCTCCATGCCCTGGCGATCGCCTTCGGGGCCGCCCTCCTGACGATGATCGGCCTGGCCTGGATGGCCCTGGCGACCCCCCGGGCCGACCCGATGTCGGCGGCCTGGTTCGAGCAGGTCTTCTCCCGGCTGTCGATCACCGAGCAGCGGATGCTGCCGAGCTGGTGGCTCTCCAGTGGGCTCATCGAGGCCGCCGCCCGTGCCAAGGACGGCTCGGTTGCCCGCCACCAGGCCGAGGCCCTCCGCTATCTCGCCGTCCTCGTCTCCAACGCGCTGATGCTCCAGCTCGTCGGCCGTCAGGTCGCCGCTCGCCTCCACCGCCTCGGTGCGAGCCAACTCGTCAGCGAGGTCCCCACCCGGCGGAAACGACGAATGAGCTGGTTTGATGAGTTTCTCTCTCGCGCCGGCACGGCCCGCGGCCGGCCGCTCCGCCTTCTCATCGTCAAGGATCTGCGGATCTTCCGCCGCGACATCTCGCAGTGGTCGCAGTTCGCCATCTTCTTCGGCCTCCTCGGCCTCTACTTCTGGAACGTGCGGGTCTTCAACTACCAGCACTCCTACGCGGCGATGATCGGATTCCTGAACCTCGCCGTCGTCGGGCTGATCCTCTCGACGTTCACGACCCGGTTCGTGTTCCCGATGATCAGCCTCGAGGGGCGCCGGTTTTGGATCCTCGGCCTCCTTCCGGTGAACCGCGACCAGATCGTGTGGTCGAAATTTCTCTTCTCGTTCGTCGGCGGGATCGTCCCCTGCTGCGTGCTGGTGCTCTTGAGCGACACGATGCTCGGGATCGAACCGTGGCTGATCGCCCTCCACGAGGCCTGCTGTGTCGTCCTCTGTGCCGGCCTCTCCGGGATCGCCGTCGGCATCGGCGCCCGGATGCCCGATCTCCGCGAGATCTCCCCGTCGAAGATCGCGTCGGGCTTCGGGGGAACCTTGAGCCTCGTGATCAGCTCCCTGTTCATCATCGCCGTCGTCCTCGTGACGGCCGTGCCGGTCCAACTCCGCTTTGCCGCCGAGGAGCGCGGCTTCGCCTCGACCGGCTGGACGGCGGCCGACCGGGGCGTGGCCCTGGGCCTCACCGCCGCGGTTGTCCTCGGCCTCGTGGCGACCTTCCTCCCCCTCTTCCTCGGCCTCCGCGCCTTCCGCCGCCTCGAGCCGTGACGGCAACCGCGCCGGCGGTTAGCCGGAGGGCGGCTGTACGGTTCTCCTCTGGACAGGGCTGAGGCGGCCGGGTTTTCTTAGGTTCGCCCCGCCTGTCGGCCGTGGAACAGCGATCCACGGGTACGAGCCACGTCAAAGAGGGTCGGGGGATGCGTTCCATGCCCCGCACAGCGATGCTCGACCATTCGCCCACCGTTGCCGGAATCGGCCGTATGTCCCTCGGCTTTCCATCCTCCGATCGGCGTTCCCCGCCCGAAGCAGCCCCGATTCCGAAGGGGCCCACGGCCCCGCCGGCCAGGGTGGGCGCCGTGCAATACCTCAACACCAAGCCTCTCGTCCACGGCCTCGCCGGCCCCGGTGTCGCCCTGGAATACGACCTCCCGAGTCGGCTGGCCGACCAACTTGCCGCCGGCAGCCTCGACGTGGCCCTCATCCCGTCGATCGAGTTCTTTCGGGGGGATGCCTACCGGCTCGTCTCCGACGCCTGCATCGGCTGCCGCGGGCCGGTGATGAGCGTGAAGGTCTTCTTCCGCAAGCGGCCCGACCGGATCGATACCCTCGCCGTCGACGAAGGCTCGCGGACGAGCGTCGCCCTGGCGCGGA
>JBIIQL010000142.1:0-7684 GCA_044342095.1 Pirellulales bacterium | reverse complement strand
CGTTGGCATGATGATCTCGCGGGGGGGAAGTCTGCACTTTAGGGGACCTGCGGGGCGGTGACAATTCGCCCCCGTCACCGCCGGCCATCCGCTCCGCCCGGCGCCTCACTCTCCCGCCGGTCGACCGCGGCCGGAGAGGTGGAGGCCGTCAATCCGGATCTCGAGCGCCGGGGCCCCCCAGGAATCGAACCCCAGGCCGATCCTCGTCACCTCCTCGATCGCCTCCCCCGATCGGGTCCAGCCGTCGCCTCCGTCGATCGGCGCCTCGACCCGCAGCCAACCTTCGCGCGACTCGGTCGCGGCGGGAGCGGCGAGGAGGTCGCGCTGCGGACGGAGCTCGAGCGTCCGGCCTCGGGCATCGGCAAGGGTGACGACGGGATTGCCATCCTGCCAGGCCGGGACATTCGGATTGCGGGCAGCGATCCAGGCGACAACGCGATCCCTTCCCCCACCCCTGAGCCGGTAGGGCTCTCCCTGGAGATCGTGATGAAGCGTCACCCGCCCGCCGCTGTAGGGATCGACGACCGCCCGCAGCGCGCCTGCACCGACGAGGCGCTCGGTGCGGTCGATCGAGAAGGCCACCGTCGAACCGGGATCTTCGGCGCTCCAGCCCACGGCCGTGGCGGCGTCGGCGGGCCATTCCGTGCCGACCTCCGTCGCGTCATCGACGACGTAGAGATCGCGCCAGGCAAGCGCCGACCGGCCCGCGGCGGTCACCGTGAGGGCAACGCGGTGGAAGCCGGGCTCCGGGAACGATGTCTCGAGGCTGGCGGCATCGGGGAACGTTTCGTCGTCGATCTGCCAGCGGTAGGTGAGCGCCGCGCCGGACGGGGAGCGGCTGGCGCTGGCATCGAACCGGGCCGGCTGCCCGGCGCGGAGGCTCGTCGGGCCGGCCATCACCGCCTCCGGGGAGGCGACGCCGACGGCGGCAGCGTGGATCCTCAAGCCCCGCACGTCGCCGGCGTCGTGGACGTCGGCGACGGCGTTGCCGGCGAAGCGATTGCCGGCCAGATCGAGCATGTCGGCATGGTGGAGATAGATCCCCCAGCGGTTCCCTTCGAGGAGGTTCTCCTCGGCGATCCAATGGAAGGCCTTCCAGCCCACGCCTGCTGGATCGAGGTCGCCGATGGCAGCGATGCCGGCGCCGTGGTTGTCGCGGCAGACGTTGCCGCGGAGGACGGTGTGGCTCGACGGCCCGAACATGAAGACGATGCCGGCATGGCCACCGTCGGGGAGATGGGGAGAATTGTGCGGTCCATCGGGGCGGCCGTTGCCGCAGGCCTCGTTCTCCACCAGTTCGTTCTGATCGGAGGCGCCGAGCCAGAAGCCGTAGCTGCCGCCGTTGGCCTTGTTGCGGATCCAGCGGTTTCGCGGTGCCCAGGCCTCGATGCAGTTGTTGTTGGCGTGCGAGCAGTCGTTCCCTTCGAAGACGTTCCCAGTGCTCACCCAGCCGTTCAAGACGCGGATGAAGATGCCGTCTCCGCCGTGCCTGCAGTCGTTGCCGGTGAAACGGTTGTCGTTGGAGCCGCTCTCGATGAGGACTCCGGTGGAGTCGCGGGCGTGGACTTCGCCGGGGTCGATGCGGATCCCGTGGGAGAGCGTGTTGCCGCGGATCGTGTTGCGGCACGACGTCCAGAGGGAGAGGCAGGTGTTGGAGGCATGGGAGAAGTCGTTTCCGACCAGTTCGTTGTCGCTCGAGTTCACGAGGACGCACCCATCCCACACCCGGTTGGCCCGATTGCCGGTGAGGGCGCTGTGCCTCACCCGCTCGAGAAGGATCCCGCCGCGACGGCCGTTCTCCCCCCAGCCGAAGCGGGGATCGTGAAAGTTGTCGGAGAAGTCACATCCCTCCACTGTCCAGCCCTCGGCATCGCTGACGTGGAGCCCGCGCTCGAAGCCGCGGGCGCGGACGTTCCGGAGCGTCACCCCCGACATCCCCTCGGCGCGGATGGCGGTGCCGGTGAACGTTTTCGGATCCCCCTCCTCCGCTCCGAGAAGGATCGCCCCGCGGCCATCGATGGTGATGCCGGAGGCCTTCACCACGATCCCCCCGTAGGGCTTGTCGGGATCGAGGACGGTGTCGGAGGAAATCTCGAGAACGGGCCGCTCGGAGGCGGTCGCAGCCGGCGCGAGAAGGAGCAACGGAGCGATGATGGCGGAGAGGAGTTTCACCCTTGGCATCCACTGGAAAACGGTCACAGGTAGGGGGAGAAGAGTCTGGCGATCCCGTCGCGGAGGCGGACCGGCAGGCTCCGGCTGTCGACCTCGTCGAGCGTGATCGGCCGCGATCGCGCGATGACGGCGGCGACATGGCGGCCGAGGGTGGCGCAGAGATCGCGGTCGTAGGTCTCGACATTGAACTCGAAGTTCAGCCGCAGGCTGCGCTCGTCCCAGTTGCCGCTGCCGAACATCGCCCAGGCGTCGTCGACGACGAGGAGCTTCGTGTGATCGAACGGTGGTGGCGAGAGCCAGACATGGCAGCCGCGGCCGAGCACCTGCCAGAGCATCGAGGTGGTCGCCCAGCCGACGAGCGCGAGATTGTTCTTACCGGGGATGACGATGTCGACCTCGACGCCACGCATCGCTGCCACGTCGAGCGCCTGGCAGACGGCGTCGTCGGGGAGGAAGTAGGGCGTCATGATCCGCACCGATTTCTGCGCTGCCGCCAGCGCCGCCACGATCACGAGGCGGATCCGTCCGACATCCGGATCGTCGGGGCCGAAGCGGATCCCCCGCGCCGGGCTCGTGCCGGCGGCCGTGAGCGTGGGGCGCCACCGATCCTCGGGGCCGCCGTCGCCGGCGAGCGATTCGCCGGAGGCAAACTGCCAGTCCTCGGCGAACACCTCGAGAAGCTGGGCGACGACGGGGCCCTGGAGGCGGAAGTGCATGTCGCGGACCGGGTGCTTCGGAGCATGGGCGAGCCAGCAGCCATCGCGGACGTTGAGCCCGCCGGTGAAGCCCACTTCCCCGTCGACGACGAGGATCTTTCGATGGTTGCGGAGATTCGCGTAGGGGAAATAAAAGGGGACGCTCGTGGGCAGGAACAGCTCCACCGGGACTCCGGCTGCCGCGAGCGCGGTGGTGATCGGAGGGCGGGAATAGGTGGCCCCGATCCCGTCGACGAGAACCCGGACGGCGACGCCACGGCGAATCGCGGCGGCGAGGGCCTCGACGAACATCCTCCCGGTGGGGTCGTTGTCGAAGATGTAAGACGCCAGGCCGATGCTTCTCCGGGCGTTGCCGATCGCAGCGAGCATCGCGGGGTAGGCGGCATCGCCGCCGACGAGTGGCTCGATGGAGTTGCCATCGGTGAGGGGACGCTGCGTGACCTTTTCGACGAGCACGGCGAGCGAACGGAGCGGTGACTCGGGCGGGCCGATCGCAGCGGCGAGACGGTCCGGCCCGGCCGCGGCGCCGGCGAGCTCATGCTCGACGCGGGCGGTGCCGGCGCGGAGACGGTTGGCCCGCGAGCGGATCCGGTTGACGCCGAGGAGTGTGTAAGCGATCGCCCCGATCACCGGCGAAAACCAGATCAGACCAACCCATCCGATCGTCGAGCGCGTGTCGCGCTTCGTGAGGATGGCGTGGGCCGAGAGGATGAGATCGATGATGACGATCGCGATGGTGAGGAGGTGGGGCCAGAGGTCGATCCACCAGGCGAAGAGCTGTTCGAAGGTCTGTTCCATGCGTGGCTCGGCGACGGGCTGGGATCAGCTGGCCAGAGAATACCGCTTCCCGCCGCCCGGTCGCGGAGCCGCGGTTGCACGGACGACCTCGAGCGCTCGGCTCACGGACCGTCGGCCTCTGGGGTGGGCTCCCCGGCAGATCCGGTGGCTCCCCGGCGGATCCCCTTCATCGCGGTGGCGTCGGGCTCGAGCGTCTTGTAGTGGTCGTCGAGCGGATAGCAGCCGCTGCGGAGACCACGGCGGGGAGCCGTCGTGCAGTCGCTGAAGGTCCGGCAGATCCGGCGAGGCCGGAGGCCACGCCCGGCGAGGGTGTCGGCGGGGAGTTCCGGGTAGGAGAGCACCATCCTTCCCAGGCCGACGCTGTCGATCCAGCCGCGCCGGACGACGGCCTGGGCGGCGTGGGGGAGCCAGTCCTGGAGATAGGTATACGCCGATCCGATCATCACCGCGCCGGGCACGGCGGCCTTCGCCTGCCGGGCGGCATCGATCTGCCGCCCCACGCCGACAAGCGGGTCTTCCGGGGGCGCGTAGCCGTCGCTGGGGGGGTAGGCCGCCGGGCGCGAGACATGCGGGGCCGCGTAGGGACAGCCGGCGGTGAGGTTGAACGCCGCCACGCCCATGTCGTGGAGACGCGCGAGGAGTCGGAACGGCTCGTCGAGATCGATGCGGGACGGATCGTCGTCATCGACGCCGAAGCCGCAGTCATAGGGGGTGAGCCCATCCCACGGCCATGGCTCTCCCCGGCCGTCGACCGAGTGCCAGGGAAGCGTGTCGAAGAGCGACAGCCGGACGCCGATGAGGAGGCCCGGACAGGCCTCTCTGACCCGGCCGACGAGTTCGGTGAGGAGCCTCGTCCGGCCGTCGAAGTCGCCGCCGTAGCGGCCGTCGCGGCGCCGCGCGGCGAGGAACTCGTGGACGAGATAGCCGTGGCAGGCCTTGAGATCGACCATATCGAAGCCGGCGGCGGCGGCGTGCCGGGCCGCCTCGACGTAGGCGTCGATGAGGGCGTCGACCTCGGCGTCGGAGAACACCGCAGCGGGATCGTCCGGGGTGCCGTGGCGGGCGTCGAGGAGAGGATGCTGGAAGGCGATCCGGGGGCGTCGTGGCCCGCCCGAGGGTTGGGAGAAGCGTCCCGAGTGGGTCAGTTGGAGGGCCACGACGAGGTCGTCATCGGAGGCGTGAGCCTTACGGTGCGCGGAGCGGACGGTGTCGACGAGGAGCCGGAATCCACGTTCTCCCAGCGTCGGCGCGAGAAGCTGCCGGGGGTTGGCGCGGCCGTCGGCGACAACCGCAACCGCCTCTCCGCCCCAGATGAGCTTCGCTCCGCTGATCCCGAAATGGCGCCAGCGCCGCAGGAGTGTCTCGGTGGGGCCCCCGTCGGTGGTTGCGTCCCAGCCCTCCATCGGATGGATGCACCAGCGGTTTCCGATGGTGCGACCGCCGATGGTCAGAGGCATCGCCATGGGCGAGCCGTCTTCCGCCGAGAGGATCGTGTCGTCGAGTGGCAACGCTGTCCCGAGCGCTGCCAGATGGGCCCGCAGTGCGTCGGCGGATCGGAAGCGGGCGATGCGGGGATACATCGGGGACGGCGGCTTGCCTCGGGTAGCGTCGGCATGGAACGTCGGCAGCCTCACGATACGCCCCGAACGCCGGAACTCCCAGCCCCGCCAGGCCTGCGGATTCGGTGGCCTCGATCCCCACCCGACAGCCCGGAGGGTTGTCGAGGGTACTGGAGGGGTGGTAGTTTTCGCGGAAATCCCCCCGATTCCTCTGCCCTTGGAGAGATCGGCTTCGAGGTCCCTGGGAGCGTCCCGTTGAAGCGCGCGATCGTCACCGGGATCACCGGCCAGGATGGCTCGTATCTGGCCGAGTTCCTCATCGCCAAGGGCTACGAGGTCCACGGGGTCGTGCGGCGGTCGAGTGCGGCCGGAGCCCAACGCCTCGAGCACCTCCGCCGAGAAACCCTCGGTCCTTCACCACGGCTCGTTCTCCACGACGGCGACATGGCCGACGGGAGCGGGCTGGCGAGAATCGTCCGCGAGGTCCGGCCGGCGGAGATCTACAACCTCGCCGCGCAAAGCCATGTGGGGGTGAGCTTCGACCAACCCACCTACACCGCCGACGTCACGGCCGTGGGGGCGCTGCGGCTCCTCGAGGCGATTCGCGACCAGCAGCACGCAACCGGCGAGGAGATCCGCTTTTACCAAGCCTCGAGTTCCGAACTCTACGGCCGGGTGGCGGAAACGCCCCAGGACGAGTCGACCCCCTTTCATCCGCGCTCGCCGTACGGCGTGGCGAAACTCTACGCCCACTGGATCACGATCAACTACCGCGAGAGCTACGGCCTGTTCAGTTGCTGTGGCATCCTCTTCAACCATGAAAGTCCGCGGCGCGGCGAATCGTTCGTGACCCGCAAGATCACGCGGGCCGCGACCCGAATCAAGGTCGGCCTCCAGGAGAAGCTGCGGCTGGGCAACCTCGAGGCCAGACGCGACTGGGGCTTCGCCGGGGACTACGTCGAGGCGATGTGGCTGATGCTCCAGCAGCCGACGCCGGCGGAGTATGTGATCGCCACCGACGAGACGCACTCCGTCCGGGAGTTCTGCGAGAAGGCCTTCGCCCGCCTCGGGCTCGACTACCGCGACCACGTCGAAATCGACCCGCGCTACTTCCGCCCCGCCGAGGTCGATCTTCTCCGCGGTTGCTCGGCGAAGGCGCGGCGTGAACTCGGCTGGACTCCGCGCGTGAACTTCGAACGACTCGTCGCGATGATGGTCGACGAGGATCTGCGGATCGCCGAAGCCGAACGCAACCACCCCCACCGGGCATCGACCTGAGGACGGTTTCCATGGCTGGCTCCCCCATCGCGGCGGTGCCGCAGCGCCGGTCCATCGAGGGGATCTCGGCGGTGCTCCTCCCGGTGACCGCCGACGGCGCCATCGACTGGGACGGGTTTGCCGCGCACGTCGCTCGTACGGTGGCCGCGGGGATCGTGCCGGCGGTGAACATGGACACCGGCTATGTCCATTGCCTCGACGGCGCGACGCGGCGACGCGTCCTGGAGATGGCGAGGGAGGTGATCGGGCCTGCCTTTGCAGGCGATCTCGTCGCCGGTGCCTGTGTCGTCGACGAAGCGGGTGCCCCGTTCGACGAGCGTGGCTACCTGGCCGAGTGCGAGCCGATCCTCGCCGCCGGGGCGACGCCCGTCCTCTTCCCCTCCCACGGGCTCAATGCCGGCAGCGAGGTCGACACGGTGACGCGGACCGGCTCCCTTGCCGCCCGCCTTCCGTCGTTCATCGGTTTCGAGTTGTCGACGGCGTTTCATCCCGCCGGGCGAATCCTCTCCCTCGCGGCTTGGCGCGACCTCCTCCATCTTCCCAACTGCCGTGGCGCGAAGCATTCGTCGCTGTCACGGAGGCTCGAGTGGGAGCGGCTCGCCCTTCGCGATCGAGAACGCCCGGAGTTCCATCTCTACACCGGCAACGATCTCGCCATCGACATGGTGCGCAGTGGGAGCGATTGGCTCCTCGGCCTGTCGACGGCCGCCCCAGAGGCCTTCGCCAAGCGCGATGCCTGGCTGCTCGCGGGCGACCTCCGCGCGGTCGAACTCGACGACGCCCTCCAGGCTCTCGGCAGCTTCACGTTCCGCACGCCGGTGCCGGCCTACAAGCATTCGATGGCGCAGGTCCTCAAGGCCCGCGGCTGGATCGAATGCGACGACCCGTTTCCCGGGTGTGCCCGCCGCCCCGACAGCGATCGGGAGATCCTCTCGACGATCCTTGAGCGGATCGACGCCGCGGTCGGGGCGTGACTCAGGCGCTCGGCGTGCGGTGTGCGCCGCCGCGGTCGGGCTGATCGGGAGCGACTCGATCAGGGCGAGTGTCTGGGTCGCCTTTGCGCAAGGTGATTGATCGTTTGCGCATTCCGGACAGCCGGCGGTGTCAATCACGACGGGGGCCGGCCTCTCCTGGATTTCAGCGCGCGGGGCTGTAAAAAAG
>JBIIQL010000141.1:0-7761 GCA_044342095.1 Pirellulales bacterium | reverse complement strand
GGGCGGCGGGCGGCAAGAGCGACGTTGACGACCACGGCGAACACCACCCCGGCCAGGAGCGCGGCGGCGAAGCCACCCCACAGCCAAGCGGATGGGTGAGAAGGACCCGAGTCTCCGAGATCCTCCCGAGCTTCGGCCACTTCTTCAGCGACCCGGTCCGACTCGATCCGCTTCCATTCCTGGTCGACGGCTGCCTCATCGGCGCTCGGGTTCGAGACCCGGGGATGTTCTCCAGACCGCGTGGCGGGGGGAGGGGTTCCCGGTGAGCGAGGACGCTTTGGCATGGGGAGACCTGAAGGAGACGGAGGTCGGCGACGGTTGGCAGGAGTCTGCATGCCGGGATGGCGACCGTCAAAATTTCGGATCAGTCCGGCCCCTGGCAGGCCTTCCGGAAGCGCCCGGCCCCGGGCCGTCGGGAGTGCCGTCCCAGGGGTGTCGCGGCGGTTGGCGGCTGATCCACCACCACAGCCCGGCGGCGAGGGCGAGGAGGACGAGCGACACGACCTGCGAGATCGAGAATGGCGTGCCGAGGGCCGGAGCCTCGTCGATCCGGATCATCTCGAGGAGAAACCGCGAGATCGGATGGAGCGTGAGTACCACGGCGAACACGGCACCGTCCCGCTTGGCCAGCGGCGTGAAGGCGACCGCCAGCCAGGAGAGGATCGCGGCGTCGATCGTCGCGTAGAGCTGGGCGGGGTGGATCGGGAGGCTCCAGGCGCGCGCGCCTGCGGGCGTCGGCGGAATCAGGCCCCGCGCGGCCTGGTCGAGCCAGGGGGGGCTGTCGGGAGGGAAGCGGACGGCCCAGGGAAGATCGCACGGGCCGCCGTAACAGCAGCCGTTGAGGAAACAGCCGATCCGCCCGATCGCCAATCCGAGGAGGAGCCCCGGCGCGATGCAGTCAGCCAGCCGCGGCAGTGACAGCCCCCGCCTGGCGGCAAATCTCCACGCCGCGAGCGCGGCAGTTGGGATCGACCCGAAGACGGTCAGCCCTCCCGCGGCGACGTTGAGCACGCCGGGGATTCCTGCGAGCAGACTCCGCCCCGGAGGAAAGAACTGCTCGTGGTATTCGATGACATGGAACAGCCGGGCCCCGACGATGCCCCACAGGAAGACCTCGAGGCCGAGGGCGAGGATCGTGTCGGCATCGTAGCCGGCGCGGCGACCGCGCTGGATCGACAGCCATGTCCCCGCCGCCGCCGCCAGGAGGAGCATCACGCCATAGCCGCGCACCGGCACCCCCTCGCCGTCGTCGAGTGCCGGAAGCAACCACACGATCATCGCGCCGGCGAGCGCCAGCGGCAGCCCGAGGCCCAGGATCGCCTCACGGGCACCGCTCCGTCGCCAGGCGACGAGGAGCCCGAGACCGCCGGCCACGGCCCACACGGCCAGAAGCGCGCCCAGGCCGAACAGCGGCACGTCCCAGAGACGCGTGGGGATGTGGAAGAGCGTCGAGTGCACGGCGAGGGATCCCGGTCAGGGCGGCTGCCCCGCAGCCGGATCGGTCGTGGATGGTGTTCCCACGGAGAGTCAAGGACGCGGCGGCAGGAGGGCGTTGTCGAGGAGGCGCGTGGTGCCGACGCGACCCGCGACGAGGGCCACGGCGGCCGCTCCCGGACGCGGAGCGAGGAGGGTGTCGGGATCGACCACCTGCGCGTAGTCGATGGGAATGTCACGCGATCGCAGCGCCGCGCGGATCGTCTCCTCGACCACCGCCACATCGTCCCCCGCCTGCCAGCGCGCGGCGGCCGCCACGAGCCCTTCGTGGAGGGCGACGGCCCGGTGACGCTCTTCCGGGGAAAGGTAGGCGTTGCGCGAGCTCATCGCCAAGCCGTCGGGCTCGCGGATCGTCGGGCAGACCTCGATCGCGATCGGGATCGCGAGATCGGAGACCATCCGCCGCACGACGACGGTCTGCTGCCAATCCTTCGCGCCGAAATAGGCGACATCGGCGGGAACGACGTTGAATAGCCAGCAGACGACTGTCGCGACGCCGGCGAAGTGCCCTGGCCTGACGGCGCCCTCGAAGTCGGCCGCCGGGGCCGCGACGACGACGCTCGTGGCGTGCCCTGCCGGGTAGGCGGTCGATGCCTCCGGCACGAAGACCCATCGGGCGCCCTTCGCCCCGACGAGCGCCAGGTCGGCCGGAAGCGTCCGCGGATAGCGGGCAAGATCCTCCCGGGGGCCGAATTGCTTCGGGTTGACGAAGATCGAGACGACCACATCGTCGCATTCCGCGGCGGCCTGCTCGACGAGGCTGGCATGACCGGCGTGGAGCGCGCCCATCGTCGGCACGAAGCCGACCTTCCGGCCAGCCCGGCGGGCGGTGAGGATCGTGTCGCGCATCTGACACGCGTCGGCCACGACGATCGGCGCTGGCCCCGGTTTTCCGCTCATCCGGCTGCCTCCACCGCCGCGATCGCCTCGTCGATGGCGCGGCTGAGGTCGTCGGCGGCGATGACGACCACGGCGGGGGGGCCGTGGTCGCCCGCCTGATTCCCGCAGCGAAGTCGGCCGAGGAGACGATCTTGGAGCCGCCCCAGATCGGCGGCGAGATCGGCGGCCGGATTGCCCCGCCTGCGGGCGTCGATTGTGGTCGATGAATCGGCGGCTGCGACGCGTTCGGCGAGCGTCCTCGGCGAGGCCCGCAGCATGATCGCGACATGGGGCGTCACCGTCTTGGCCGTCACCGCGGCATGCTCCGCCGTGAAGCGGCCGAGGGCCGTGGGGGAGACGGTGTCCTCCGCGGCCACGAGGAACGAGCCGAGCCAGTAGTCGGCCACGGTGCCGTGGGGATCGTCAGGCCAGGTGGCTCGCTCCAGCGGCCGGGCGCAGGCCGACAGCGCGGCGCTCCAAGCGGCGCCATGCGAGCCGACGTCCGGCAGACCCCCAAGCCGAGGCCAGGGGAACGCTGCCGGCGCCCGGACGAGCCTCGCCAGCGTCGCGTCGGCGACGGCGTCGGCCACGTCGGCGGCTCCCGATCCTGGCGCGCCGACGATGGCGACATGGAGGTGCGCCTGCGAGATGTTGTCGAGGAGGTCGCCGAGGCTGCAGCGTGAAAGCGGGTGGCGGAGGTCCGGGGCGATCTCCACGGCGGGCTCGAGGACGAACCGGCGCGTCGTCATCCGCGGATGGGGGATCGTGAGGGCCGAGCCTTCGACCACTTCGTTGTCGAGAACGAGTTGGTCATAGAGAAGGATGTCGAGATCGAGTGTCCGCGGCCCCCAGCGCTCCGTCCGGTCGCGGTGGAGCGTGTTCTCGACGGCCGCGAGCACGCCGAGAAGTTCGTGGGGCCCGAGCTCCGTATCGATGAGGCAGGCGCCGTTGAGGAACGGGGCCTGATCGGGCGGGCCTCCAATCGGCCGGGTCTCGCGGTGGCGGCTCACCGCGCGCATCGTGATTCCCGGCATCACGCCGAGGAGTTCGATAGCCCGATCGAGTTGCTCGCGCCGGGCCCCCTGATTGGAACCGCATCCGATCAGGCAGCAGGCCATGTCGCACTCCCTGCAAGTCCGGCGGGCGGTTCTCCCCGCGGCGTGCGGGGGACGTCATCGGTCGACGGCGTTTCCAACCGTTCGAGGTGATTGTTCCCCGCGCGTGGTCCCGCCGGCAAGCGCCGCCAACGGGAACTTGTCCCGACCGAAGCCGATCGGAGGCCGGATCGGAGGCGATCAGCGACGGCAGTTCGTGGCATCCGTCCACGATCGGCACGATCCACGGCCAGTCAGTCTGGCAGCGTTTCATCCTGCCCGGCCAGACCGGTGGCCATCCCCCCTTCGGGACGATGAGACGGGAAAGGTGGGGGGGACATCCAGGCCACGACCAAGGTCGTCGACATTCGCTCCCTCGTGTCGTCGCCCCCCAAGCTCTCTATCCCGTCGCACGGCGATCCGGACATCGCTCCGGTTGCCACCGCGCTCCATTCTCGTGCGGCCCAACATCCTCTGGCCACGCTCCATCAGCCCGACGTCAGGCCCGCGGCTCCCTTCGAAAGAGAGGTGGACTGACTGGGCGGATGCAACGAACCAGTGCCGATCCTTCGGCGGATCGATCGCGATGCGTGGCGGAGAAACCCTTCCTCCGACAGGCATCGTGACCAACCGTGGGCCGCTTCGATTTCCACCGTCATCGATCCGCTCCGAGGCGGATCAGCGACCGTTCGATCGACGCTCGGGCGCCATTCTGTTGGGATGCGCTGGGTTGTCAAGCAGGAAGCTTCGCAGCCGCGCCACACGCGGAAAACAGGAGGGTCGGTTCCGCATGGGAGCGTCGAAGGCGCCGCGATGACGAGGGTTGACAGCAGCGCCAGCATGGCTCGAGCGCGTCGTGCCGCGGCGGAGCCCTTGTCAGTCGGCGCCCGGGCGGACACAACTGTCGCTCGTGCGGGATCGTCGGGCGATGGAGGAGAGCTCGGACGGGATGGCGCGGTGCAGGTCGGCGCGACGCGCGCCGATCGATTCGTCTCCACGGATCGGAAAGTTGCCTTCGGGGTGTTGTCGATGGCTTCACGCGACGATCGCGACGGTCGAGGAGAACGTGACCGGCGCGACGCCGCGGCGCCGTTCGAAGACGATATCGACAGTCTGCTCCACGAAGTCGGTGCCGATCTCCGCGGTACCGACGCGTCGCTGCCGCCGTTGCCCGAGGCCTCCGGGGGCGACGGCCTCTCCACCGACGCACCGGCTGCCGCCGACAGCTACTGGGCGCTGTCGCGGATGCCGCTGACGAGCCTCGTGTTCATCCTTCCGCTCGTACTCGCCTACGAAGGTGGCGTGTTGTTCCTGGGGAGGAGTTCGCCGCGAAACGGCGCCGACGTCTGGCTGCGGCATATCCTCGATGGCCTGGGGTTCGGTGAGTATTTCCTCCTCCCCGTACTCACGATCCTCGGATTGCTCGCCTGGCAGCATGTCGAATACGACCGCTGGCGATTCAGTCCGTGGGTGCTTGTCGGCATGGCGGCCGAGTGCCTCTTTCTCGCGGTCGTGCTCGTGGGGCTGGCACGCCTGCAGAACCGGCTCTGGCCGCTCCTGCTCGGACCCGGCATGGAGGGGATCTTCGCGCGATTCATCGGGTTCTGCGGGGCTGGGCTCTACGAAGAGGTGCTCTTCCGCCTCCTCATGCTGCCGGCCGTCGCCTGGGGGCTCGAGCGGCTCGGCACGCCACCGTCGTCGTCGCTCCCGTGGTCGGCCGTTCTCACGAGCCTTCTCTTCAGCGCCGCCCACTACGTCGGGCCACTCGGCGACACCTTCCAACTTTACAGTTTCACCTTTCGCACCATGGCCGGGCTTTTCTTCGCCCTCCTGTTCGTTGTCCGTGGGTTCGGGATCGCGGCGGGGACGCACGCCGCCTATGACATGCTCGTCGCCCTCCTCCCCTGACGGACCACGCCCTGACAAACCGCAGAAAAAATGCAAGGCGTTTTTTTCGGGGCCGCTCGTCGTCCCGTTCGCTTTCGGCCGGCCGATCGCGGCGGTCGGGTTGGTGACCGTGGCGGGGATTTTTATACTGCTACGTCAGGCCCCCTGGCCTGCGGTGCACTGGTGGGAAGACGTCGACGCCGGCTTCTTCCGCGGACCGTTCAGAGGAGAGTCGCCCGCGTGCTGTCGGCCCGTCCCAAAGTCACCGACCTCGTCTTCCAACTCTACGGGCGCGTCCTGCACCCGGAGTTGTTCGAGATCCAAGCCACGCGATCGATCGAGCGCGGCGGCTACTCGGCGAGCGTCTCCATCACCAGTGCCGGCCACGTCATCTGCTGGCGGAAGGACGGGCTCGTGCTCTCGGAGGTTGCGACGGCATCGACCGCACCGCTCCCCCAGAAGCGCAGGCTCTTCTCCTATCGGATCAGCGGAGAGCGCAGCGACCGGATGGAGTGTCGCGGCGGCGCCTGCTATCAGATGTGCTTTCAATTGGAGACGGTGGCCCCGGAACTGTTCTGGACTTTCCAGCAGGAGCTCTGCACCGACGGCGGCCGCACCGGGCTCCTCCACCGTTTCCAGTCGGGGAGTCGCTTGGCGCTCGGCGCCGTGAGTTGGATCAATCTCGAGACCCGCTCGAAGTGCCTGATCGTGCAGGCCTACCACACCTTCCCCGATGAACTGGCGATCGTGAAGAGCCAGACGTTGTTCGAGACGCCGTAGCCCCGACGGCCACCCCGACGAGGAACGAGACGATGAGTCGATCCGCCGCCGATTCCGAGCCCCCGCGCCGCAGCCGCGTGTTGATCGCCGACGACAACGAGCCCAACCGTGAGCTCCTCGAGGTCTATCTTGCCGACATCGATTGTGACATCGCCACGGCCGTCGACGGCAAGGACACCCTCGATCAGGTTGCCACGTTCCACCCCGACGTCATCCTCCTCGACGTCATGATGCCGAAGCTCTCCGGCTTCGAGGTCTGTCAGCGGCTCAAGGGCGACCCGGCCACGAGCCCGATCATGGTGCTGATGGTGACGGCCCTCGGTGAGCTTGGCGACATCGAGCGGGCCGTCGAGTCGGGCACCGACGATTTCCTCTCCAAGCCGGTCAATCGGGTGGAGCTGGTGAAGCGTGTGGAAAACATGCTCAAGCTGCGGCACGTCACCGACGAGCTCGAGCGGCTACGGAGCTACATCAGCAGCATGGACGACGACCAGCCGCCGCGCTGAATGTCCGTGGCAGCGCTTTCATGGGTGTCCGGCGGCGGGAGGCTCGGCGTGCCGCTCAGGCCCGGCGTCCGCCGATGCCGACCGCTTCGAGAACGCGCGTCGTCGCCGGCGACTTGTTGAGGACGTAGAAGTGGATGCCGGGGACTCCGGAGGCCACGAGCTCCTCGACCTGCTTCGCCGCAAACTCGACCCCGGCTTCGAACTGTGCCGCCTCGTCGTCGCCGGCGGCCTCGAAGGCGCGCGTGAACGACTCTGGCAGCCGTGCCCCGCAAAGGGTGGCGATGCGGCGGATCTGTGCGAAGTTCGTGACGGGCATCACGCCCGGCACGACCGGAGCCTGGATGCCGAGGCGTCGGCAGGCGTCACGGAAGCGGAGGAAGTCGGCGTTGTCGTAGAACAGCTGCGTGACGATGACGTCGCCGCCGTTCTCCACCTTCCGCTTGAGATTCTCGAGGTCAGCCTGTGGGGAGAGGGCTTCCTGGTGGGTCTCGGGGTAGCCGGCGACGAGGATCCCGAGGCGCGGGAACTCGGCGCGGATCAGCGCCACGAGTTCGGAAGCGTAGGAAAGCCCGCCGTCGACGGCTTGGAACGCCGTCTCGCCCTTGGGGGGATCGCCACGGAGAGCGACGATCGCCGTCACGCCGAGGGCCTCGGCCTCGCGGAGGTAGCCGCGCAGTTCGTCGACGGTGCTGCCGACGCAGGTGAGGTGGCTGGCGACGGCGACGCCGTGGCGCTGCCTGAGGCCGGAGAGGATCTCGAGCGTCTTGCCGCGGGTCGAGCCACCGGCGCCGTAGGTGCAGGTGATGAGGGCCGGCTCCCAGGCGACGAGATCGTCGACCGTCCGCCACATCGCGGCTTCCGACTCGGCCGACTTCGGGGGGAAGAGTTCGAAGGAGAGGCCAAGCCGGCCGGGGGGATAGCTCTGGAGGATCGACACGGTGGCTGATCTCTGGGGTGGAGGCGAGATGTGGACGGCGAGATGGAACGCTGAACAGCAGAATCCCGCCGGCCGGATGATTGTAGCGCCCTCCCGCCAGGGACGCAGCGCCTGAGCCGGCAGGAGTCGGGGCGGGCGGAAGCGGAGTTCGTTGCCCGCCTCACGGGGCCATCGTGACGGAGGC
>JBIIQL010000140.1:0-7776 GCA_044342095.1 Pirellulales bacterium | reverse complement strand
CCGCGGCGGTACGCCGAGGGCCTGCCAGATCGTCGCCGCGAGATCCTCGGGGCGGAACGGGTCGCTCGCCGGTTCACCGCCGAACTTGTCGGTGCTCCCCACGACGGTGCCGCCACGCACGCCACCTCCGGCAAAGAACACGCTCTGGGCCCGTCCCCAGTGATCGCGGCCGGCTTCGCGGGCTCCGGGGAGGGTGCTGATCTTGGGCGTTCGTCCGAACTCTCCCGCCATGACGATGAGCGTGTCGTCGAGGAGCCCGCGCGACGCGAGATCGTCAAGGAGCGCCGAGACACCGCGGTCGGTCGGCGGGAGGAGGTAGCGTTCGAGGTTCGTCCAGGCCGATTCGTGGGTGTCCCAGGTCTCGTTGTTGCCGAGATTCACCTGCACCATCCCGACACCGGCCTCGACGAGCCGGGCCGCGAGCAGGAGCGACCACCCGAAGGCATTTTCACCGTAGGCTTCCCGGAGCTTCGGATCGGCCTTCGAGATGTCGAACGCGCTCGACACCTTGGGGTCGAGGAGGAGCGACGTCGCCATGCCACGATAGCGATCGAACGACCGCTCGTCGGCCGTCTTCTCGAGATCGGCCCGCTGCTTGTCGATCCCTTCGCGGAGGGCGAGCCGATCGAGAAGTCTCCCCCCCATGAGCGTCTGCGGCACGGCGAGATCGAGCGAGCGGAACTCGAGCGCCTGCGTCGCCGGGCCGTCGTGATGGTGGAAGAGGTATTCGGGATACGCGCCGTAATTGACCGGGTTGTAGGGGGAGCAGTCGAGGAAGAAGGGCTCGTGCTGCCGGCCGAGGAGCGCGGCGAACTGCCCGGGGATCACCCGGCCAGTGCGATGAACGAGCTTCTCGGGGAGGACGATCGACGGGGGGAGGTTGTTCCGCGCCGGAACGAGTTGCTGGGCAAGGGACGCGAGCGCCGGCCAATCGGACTTTTTCGGAGCGCTGGGATCGAAGCCGAGCGGGATATCCGATCGGCCAGTGAGCATGATGTGATGACCGGCGGAGTGGTCGTTCGACTTGTGCGTCAGCGACCGGACCACCGCCCACGTTTCACTCCGCGCGGCGAGCATCGGCAGATGTTCGCAGACCTGAAGCCCCGGCGTCTTCGTGGCGATCGTCTTGAAGGTGCCACGG
The DNA here is from genome assembly GCA_044342095.1 of Pirellulales bacterium. Taxonomy (GTDB): domain Bacteria; phylum Planctomycetota; class Planctomycetia; order Pirellulales; family UBA1268; genus QWOP01. Next base: position 6,635 of record JBIIQL010000140.1, on the reverse strand, counting down.
ATGTCGAGCGGGCCGTCGGGCTTCGGGTCGAAGCTCTCGTGCTGCGCGAGGCCCCCCGACAAAAAGATGTAGATCACCGACTTCGGCGGCCGCACCGAGCCCTCGGCCGCCGGCGAGGCCGCGACCCGCGCGGCGGCGAGCGAATCGAGAGAGAGCCCGAACATGCCGAGGGCCCCGGCCTGAACGGCCGTCCGACGGCTCATGCCGCTCCGCTGCGGATGGTGGTAGCGATCGGCCATCGGCGTAAACTTCCCCCTGCCTGGCGAACAGGCTCAGGCACCCAGGCCTGGCAACCCCACAGGCCCCTGTAAGGCCCACATACCCCTGTAAGGATAGATCGGCTGATCCGGACTGTCGACGCCGGCAGGTGCTCCCCGATCGGCCCCCAGCGGAGGTCCGGGTTTCTCGCTTCGCTGCCCTCGTCCCGAAGGCCCCCCACCCTCCATGGCGTCAAGCCCTCTCACCATCGAACCGCTCGGCGACGCCTGCCTCGTCGTCCGCTTCGGCACCGGGATCGACGCTGCCACCTCGCGGGCCGTCGCGGCCGCCACCGCGTCTCTTGCAGCCGCAGCGCTGCCGGGGGTCGTCGACCTGGCGCCAACGTTCAACACCGTGGCCATCGTCTTCGATCCCTGCAGCAGCGATCCAGACATGCTCGGCGCGGCGATCCTCGCGCAGCTGTGCACCCTCGAAAGCGCCGCTCCTCCCCAGGGCACGATCGTCGAGATCCCGGTTGTCTACGGCGGCGATGACGGTCCCGATCTCGCGGCCGTGGCAGCCCACGCCCGCCTCGATCCGGACGAGGTGGTGAGGCTCCACACCGCGGCCGACCATGTCGTCGGCATGATCGGATTCGCCCCCGGCTTCCCCTATCTCCTCGGTCTCCCCGCGGCGCTCGCGATCCCGCGCCGCGCCACGCCGCGGACGCGTGTGCCGGCCGGCTCGGTGGCGATCGCCGAACGCCAGACCGGGATCTACCCACGGCCGAGCCCTGGCGGCTGGCATGTCATTGGCCGCACACCGCGCACGATGTTCGACGCCCACCGTGATCCCCCCGCGCTCCTCCGCGCCGGTGACATCGTCCGCTTCGTGCCGGTAGCCGACTCGATCGGTGCCGGGGAGGATCACCGATGACTTCGATCGAGGTCGTGGTCCCGGGGATGCTGACCACCATCCAGGATCTCGGCCGCATCGGCCATCGTGCCAGTGGCGTCGGCCCCGGAGGCGCCGTCGACACGCTCTCGCACCGCGTGGCCAATCTCCTCGTCGGCAATCCAGCCGACGCGGCCGCTTTCGAGATCACGCTCCTCGGGCCCAGGCTCCTGTTCCCGGAGGGAGCGTGGGTGGCGATCAGTGGTGCGATGCGCGGCGCGGTCGTTTTCACCGCTGAGGGCGAGTCGACCGACGTGCCGGCCGGGCATCCGGTCTGGGTGCCGGCGGGGGCGACGCTCACGTGCGGCCCCAGCTCCCCCCACGGCTGCCGGTCGAGTCTCGCGGTGGCCGGAGGGCTCGACGTACCGCTGCTCCTCGGCGGCCGTGGCACCGACCTCCGCTCCGGCTTCGGCGGGTGGCAGGGAAGGGCGCTGCTGACCGGCGACCGGATCCCCTTCGGCGCGTCGCGCCGGAAGCCTCCCGCCGATCGACACCGGGTCGTCGTCGGGCCGCAGACGGCCCCTCCGGAGCTCAGCCCCTGGCCTGCCGGAGGCCCGGCCAACACAGCGGCCTCACCGCCAATTCGCGTTCTCCGCGGGCTGGAGTTCGACGCTTTTTCAGGGAAGAGCCGCGCGGCGTTCTTCACGAGCACGTTTGTCGTCACGCCCGACTCCGACCGGAGCGGGTGCCGGCTCTCGGGCGAGACTCTCGCAGCGCCGGCGATGCCCCTCTCCGAGGTGGTCGTGGCAGGCACGATCCAGGTGCCCCCGTCCGGGCAGCCGATCGTGCTCGCCGCCGATCATCCCGTCACGGGGGGCTACCCGCGGATCGCCGTCGTCGCCACGATCGACCTTCCCCGCGTCGGCCAGGCTCCCCCCGGCGCGGCGCTCCGCTTCGTCGAGATCGGACTCGATGAGGCGCAGCGACTTCTTCGCGAGCGCGAACGAACGCTCCGGATCTTCACCCTCGGCTTGGAGCACCTCCGATGAGTGTGGCGCCGCCGACCATCGATCTCAACGGCGACGTCGGCGAATGGGACTCGACGGCCTCCGACGCCGCCGCTCGACTCCAGGCCGATATCGACCTCGCCGTCTCACTCTCGAGCCTCAATGTCGCCTGCGGCGGCCATGCCGGCGATCCGGGCTCGATGCGGGCGCTTGTAACGCTGGCCAAAGAGCGCGGCCTCGCCCTCGGAGCCCACCCCTCCTTTCCCGACCGGAGCGGCTTCGGCCGCCGCACGATGACGCTCGCGCCAGCCGAGATCGAGCGACTCGTCAGCGAGCAGGTCGGTGCGCTCGTGCGGATCGCGGGAGAGGAGGGGATCGATGTGGGCCACGTCAAACCCCACGGCGCCCTCTACAACCTCGCGGCCACCGACACGACGGTCGCTGATCGCATCGCCCGCGGCGTGGCGCGGGTGAACCCACGCCTCGTCCTTGTCGCCCTCTCCGGGAGTGCCGCGATCGACGCCGGCGCCCGCGCCGGGCTCGCCACGGCAAGCGAAGTCTTCGCCGACCGCACCTACGAATCAAACGGCACGTTGACACCGCGGACCGTCGCCGGGAGCCTTCTCAGCGATCCTGACGCCGCGGCGGCGAGGCTCGTGCGGATGATCCGCGAAGGGGTCGTGTCCTCCCGTCAGGGGACGCTGGTCCCCGTCACCGCGATGACCGCCTGCATCCACGGCGACACCCCGGAAAGCGTCGACTTTGCCCGACGGCTCCGCGCGGCGCTCTGCGCTGCCGGGATCGACATCGCTCGAAGGGGCGTCGACCCGCTGGCCTGACGTCAACGTGCTGTCAGCGGGCCTCGGCCTCGTCGTCGGCTCCCGTCATGACCGGCTCCGCGCCGGCGGCCGCCCCTTCCTCGGCAGCAAGTACCAGCGCCTCGGGCCACGGCGTCGGCACCGAAAGAAGATCGGGGGAGACGACTCGCGGCGTCTTCCGTCCGACGGCCTCGGCCTCGATGGGCTTGAAACCGAGATCCCACACCGGCGAGTCGGCCGGGAGGGTGAAGTCGCCCCCGTGCGGATCGGCAAACCGGGGATCGGCGACGATCGAACCGCTCTCGAGCTTCGCCTTCTGCCGGGCCCCGAGGGTCGCCCCGTCGGGGAAGGTCACCTTGCCCCCTTCGTGCCAGTAGCAGTTGTCGCGGGCGACGATCCCGTCGTTCCAATCACCCTTCGCCAGGGGCGTGTCCGAATCCCACCAGACGATGTTGCGCTGGAAGCGGAAGCTGACGTGCTCCTCGACCCGCGTCCGCTGCAACTGCCAATCGCGGGCCGAGGCGAGGATGTTGTTCTCGATGAGGTTGTCCTTGCCGTAGTGCTGATGAAAGCTCCCCGACGAGGCGCGATGGACGACGTTGTCACGCATCACGATCCCGCTCGACCCCTCGTCGGTATAGAGGCCCCAGCCGCCGTAGTCGTGGCTGACGATGTCGTGGATCCGGTTCCCCTCGACGATCGTGCCGGGGGAGACCCCGAGCGTGTAGACGCCCCCCATGTCGGAGAGCACGCCCCGGCCGAGGTGATGGATGTGGTTCGCGGCGATCCGATTGCGTTCCGCCGGGCTCGGCTCGTAGCCCCACGTCCACCCCACCGACACGCCGGTGTAGGTGAAGTCGGCGATCTCGCAGCGCTCGACAGTGGTCCGGTCGGCCATGCCGATCCAGATCCCGATCCCCGCCGGATGGAGGCGGCCGCCGTGGGCGATCGTGGAGTCGCGGATCGTATTCTCGGTGACCCGGGCGATCGAACGCCCCCCCGCCGCCGTCGTCCCCACCATCACGCCGCCGGCGCCGAGATCGAGCAACTCGCAGCGATCGATCAGACAGCGGCCGCAGCCGACGCCGAGCGCCAGGCCATAGCGGCCGACATGCCGGATCCCGCAGCGGATCAGCTGCACGTCGCGGGCGCCGGTGAGCGACACCGCGGCACCGACGTTGAGATCACCCTGGGGCGCGGACTGGCCTCGCGACGGCATCGGCCAGTTGCCATGCGTGAACGACAGCCCGACGAAGCGGAGATGATCGACTGTCCCCCCCGGGACCGGCTCCCCCCGGACCGACAGGAGCGTGTCGACCCGCGGCGCCACGACCTCGGTCGAATCGGGATCCTCGCCGTCGAGCGGGCAGTAGGTCAGCGTGCCGGTGGGAACGTCGAGATACCACGACCCCGGGCTCCCGAGCGCCTCGCGGACATTCTCGAGCCGGTAGCGCGCGCCGGCGGCGAAGGCCCCCCAGGGATCGACGCTCGAGGTCGTGCCGACGAGTTGCACGTTTGCCGTGCCGGCCTCCTCACCCGCTTCGATCGCGGCGATCCGCATCCGTGACATCGACCACTGATGCACCGCGACGACTTCGATCGCGTCGCGCTGACTCCACTCGCGGAGGACATCCTCCGCGGCCGCGGCGAACCGATCGTGTCCCCGCCCCTCGGCGGCCGGCGACGGCGGGAGCGACGCGCGGACGGTGAACCACCCGTTCGCGGGAAGCGCCGGTCGGAAGCGACGCTGGCCATCGACGAACAATTGCGTGAACCGCCACCGCCCCCCTTTGACCTCCGGGAGGACCGCGCTCCAGCGTGGCCGGCCATCGACTTCCGTCACCGTCCAGCCGGTGATCCGCCGGCCACCACTGAAGACGGGATCGGCATCCTCGGCGGCGTGGATGATCGTCGGCGACTTCTCCGCGCCGCTATCCTCGGCCGTGATCAGGAGCGTGTCGGCAAGCTCGTACCGGCCGTCGGCCACCTCGACCGTGATCGGCGTAAGCGACGCCCGCCGCTTTCGCAACTCGCGGACGAGGTCGAGGGCACGGCGGAGCGTCTTCACCGGCCGCCCTTGGCGGCCGTCGGCCGTGTCGTCGCCGTCCGGGGCGACATGAAACTCGGCCGGTGGCGCGGCCTGGGCAGCGTCCCCGCCTCTCCACGCGCTGGCGAGGCAGACGGCCACCACGATTCCCCTGCCGAGATTCCGCCATCCACCGTCGCTTCGCATGAATCCCCCTCGCTCGAACGTGCCCGCCGGCTCTTGCCTTCCAGGCATCGTCCCGGACTTCGCCCCGCGGCGTCAACCAACGCGTCGCTCACGCTCCCCGAACGCCGCTCAACCGAGGCCGCGGAAGTTGGGGCGAAGCCTCGCACGCTCGTCCGTAAGGCGACTGAGAATGCCGACGAGCACCCCCTCGTCATCGACTGCGGCTGCCCGCTCGCCGACGAACGTCTCGGCCGGCAGCAGTCCGCCACGGACCGCTGAATCGAGGATCGCCCCCGAGAGCGTGACGCGAGGGAGGTGGGGAAGGGCGGTGAGCGGCGGCAGGAGCGCGGCGGGAAGCGTTGCGGGCTCGATCGAGACGAGCGCTACGGCGGCGTCGACATCATAGGGCCCGACCCGGGTTCGCCGCAGCGATTCCATCACCGCGCGGGTTCCCAGGGCCACGCCCAGGTCGCGTCCGATCGCCCGGATGAACGTCCCGGCCGAACACTCGATCTCGACAGCGAGCCTCGGCCACTGGTACGCGGTGATGTCGAGTCGCTCGATCCGCACCGGACGGGCTTCGATCTCGACCGGCTTTCCCTTCCGGGCCAATCGGTAGGCCCGCTTGCCGTCGACATGGATGGCCGAATAGTCGCACGGCCGCTGCAGGATGTTGCCGCGGAAATCACCCGCCGCCGCCTCGACCTCGTCGCGCGTCGGCACGTACGGCTCGGCCTCCGTCTCGATCGGCGTCTCGAAGTCGTCGGAAGGGCTCGATCGGCCGAGAAGGAACGTCGCCGAGTAGGCCTTGGCCTGCGCGTGGAGATGGTCGACGAGTTTGGTGGCATGACCGAGGCAGACGACGACGACACCGCTGGCGAGCGGATCGAGCGTGCCGGCATGACCGACCGCCTTCATCCCTGCGGCCCTGGCCACGACGTTGACCACCTTCCGGCTCGTGATGCCGGGGGGCTTGTCAACCGGGATCACACCCGTGAATGGGAAACGCATAGAGCTCCGCGACTTCCTCGGCCGACTTCCCCGCCAGCCGCACGCGCGACTCAAGCGCCGCTGGATCGTCCACCGCACCGGCGACGAGCCGGTCGAACTTCAGATCGACAAGCGCCCCGGTGGCCGCCTGATCCGACCGGGCATGGCCGAGGGGATGACAAACCAGACCGCTCTCGAGCCTGCCGAAGGTGGCATGGTCGATCGTCACGCTCGTGGGGATCCCGTCAGGATAGCGTCCGTCGTACTCCGGGCCCCCATGAATGATCGCCATCTTCCCGATCAGCGCCGCGATCTCCGGATCCGAGATCCGCTCGGCGTCGTAGTCGTCGGGAAGGAGCATGAGCGCGTCCCACCCCGGCGTTGCGGCCCCGGCGTGCGCCGCTTCCCGGGCTCTGAGGAGCGTGCGGGCGACGATGTAGGGGAGCGAGTGGTCGGCCGACTGCCGGGTCGTCGGCGTGCGTTTGGCGGGATCGGCGATGATCGAGAAGGCGGGCT
>JBIIQL010000002.1:0-24028 GCA_044342095.1 Pirellulales bacterium | reverse complement strand
GTCGGTGCGTGGCTGGCGTGGCGCCTGCTGCCCGCCGGAGCGACCGAAACCAGCGCTTTGCCGGGGAACGCCGCGGGGCGTCGGCCTGTGGCGTGGAGAAACAGCGGCTTGGCACGGGAAATGCTGCTTTCTTCGGCGGTTGGGGGCAATTTGCACTCGCTTCGTCAGGTCGTAGAATCTCAACGTTGGGTCCGGTCACGGCGAGTGGCGGAGCCAAACCAGCTTGGTGATCGTCTGATCGCTTTCACCGAGTTTTTGGGGATGGTTTGAGTCGGTGTTCGAATCATGGTGCCGTGGGGATCGGGTACCGCAAGCGAACGCGCGTCCGTGTGGCGTGCGGCGGTGCAAAGCGAACTCACGGTGTGGGATTCATTCGATCCATGGCCACTTTGGCCGGTTGGTTTTCGGTCGATAAAAGTCTTCTCTCGACTCTTCGCCGCACCGCAACGTCTTCGTTCGCGATCGGCGTTTCTTTCGCAGTGGCGGTGGACCACGGCCCGCCCTGACGTCGCTGACCTGGCTGGTGCGGAGTCTCCGCGCCGGCCCTTGCGACCCATCGGGATACCACGGGGGTTCGTGCGACGCGCACGCCCACGTTTTCCCGGTGCAGGCCTGTCGTCAGCCTCAGCTCCTCGGAACGTCCGACGGGCGAAGCAGAGAAGAGTCCCCGGCCCCCGCTCGCGTCTGCGGTAGGGCAAAATGAAGTGAGCCGGTCCCTGTCCATGGACACCCAAGCGTCCTGTTTTTTCCCGTCGGTCATCCGCGCCACGATCGTAGGTGCGGCATGAGCAAGTTCGACATGCGGGCCGATGTGATTTTCGAGAACTTCCATCGCAATCCGGCGCTCCTCGAGCGCGGCTTGGGGTGCTACTCGCTGCGGATGCTCGATTGGATCGCGGGGGATTTTCTCGGCTCGCACATCAACGTGATGGCGATGACCCGCTACGGGAAGGAGCCGGCCCGAGCGGAAGCGTCGTTCGATTCGTTCTTCTCCCACGAGAAGTCGACGAGGGTTCGGACCGATTCGAGCATGGACGAACTCCAGCCGTTCCTCGAGGAGAGCATCGGCCTCCTCCACGAGAACTTCCCCGAGTCGTACGTGCTCTGCTATCAGTCGTCCCGGCAGCTCGAACGCCTGGCGCGGCGGTATCCGAGCATCCGGATGATGAATCCCCCGGCGGCGATGTCGGAGCTTCTCAACCGCAAGACCTGGGTACGCCGGAAGCTGAAGGCGCTCGGGGTCCCGGTCATTCCCGGCGACGAGGTGCACCTCTCCCCCGACCTGTTCCGGGATCTCGTCGACCGCTACGGCATGCCTCTGGTGGTGAGTCTCGATCAATCGGCTGCCGGCTCGGGTGTCCATCTGATCGAGAGCGAGTCGCAATTCCGGGCGGTGGCTGCAGCGAACCTTGGCGCACCGGCCTCGGTCATGCAGTACATCGACGGCAAGAGCATGAGCCTCACCGGCGTGCGGACGCAGGATTACGTCATCCTCGGTGAGCCGTCCCTCCAGGTCATCGGCCAAAAGAGCCTCACGAATCTCAGCTTCGGCTGGTGCGGGAACGACTTCTCGGGCTCACATCTGACCGACCATGAGGTCGAGCAGATGCGCGACATGCAAACGCGAATCGGCGAGTGGCTCGGCGAGTTGCGGGTGGGCAAGCAGAAGGGCTTCCACAGCATCTTCGGTGTCGACTACATCTCCGACGGCGAGAACGTCTACTTCACGGAGATCAATCCCCGCTTCCTCGGCACCACGGCGCTCGTCGCCGATCGCCAGCAGGAGATGGGGAAGATCCCGGTGAGTTTCTTCCACCTCGTGCCCCATCTTCCCGACGTCTATCTCGACGACGAGTTCGTGGCGGAATACAACCGCCGCGGCGATCCCCTCAACGTCTCCCAGATGTGCCTCCACAACATCATGGGTGAAGACGTGGTGGTCGAGGCTTCGATCGAGCCCGGCAGGTACAGCTTCGATCGCGGTCAATTGCGCTTCCTCGGCCCGGCTCAGCGACTCGCCGACACCGAATCCTACGACGAGGTGTTGATCACCGGTGAGATTCCGGTGGAGGGCACGCACCTGCTCCGAACGTCGGACGAGATCTGCAAGGTCTACACGTACAGTCCCGTGCTCGGGCGCGACGGCAGGACGCTCAACTTCCAGGCCGAGCAGCTCGTCAAGGCGGTCCAAAACTCCTTCCGGCTGTCGCCGGTCAGGAAGTAGCGAAGCGATGACGTTCCAGGAGCCGGCCGACTCGCGGGTGGCGTGGCTGTCTGGGGCGGAAGCTGATCTCCGCGCCGACTTTCTCGCGCACGCCATCCGTCGCCGGGCCTACGAGCCCCGCGATTCGGAGCCGTGTGATATCTCGCTGGTGCCCCGTGTGGTCACCGCCGCACGTCGTCGCTGGCTCGGGCCGCTCGTGGAGCGGCTCGTTCAGGCGTCGATCGATGCGTCGATCGACGCTCGGGACACCCTCCCCGGGATGGACGACGGATTCTCCCTCGCCTGGATTGCCGGGCAGGTAGGCCGTTTGCCTCGGCAACTCATCGGCAACGTGCGATTCGATTTCCTCCCGCAGGGGGACGAACTCAAGCTCCTCGAGGCCGGATGGGTGAACCTGAGCGCCGTCGACTACGCCCCGCAGGCTGCGGCCGCGCTCCTCGACACCGTGCCGGCACTCGGGGAGTCGTTCGGGGTGGAGCGTCCGTGCCTGGGGATGAAACGCCGCCTCGATGAACTCGGCGTGCGGACGCTCGTCATTCTCGTCAAGGAGGTCCACACCCCCTACGCCGAGAACGATTGGGAGCTGATCCGCGAGGTGCTGCGGCCGATCGAGTCGGTGCTCCTCTCGGAACGGGAGTATGGCGCCCTTTCCTGCCGTGATGGCCGAGTCCAGCTCGGCGACATGCCGATCGACGCGGTCTACCTCCGTGCCCTCGACGGCCCGGCCGCTTTCTCCGGGCCTCATGCCCGCCTCAACCGCGACACGCTGGCCATGCTTTTGGGGTCGGACGTGATCTTCCTCGATCATCCCCTCCTCCTCCTCGCCGAGGACAAGGATTTGTCGTTCCTCGTCGAAAGGGATCCGGGGCTCGAGGAGGTGGTGCCGCGGATGCGGCCGGCACAGGGGGCCGTGGGAGCGGATGCGGAACGTTGGGTTCTCAAGCTCCGCGACCGGCACTCCGGGGACGGCGTTTTCTTCGAGCCGTGCGATCTCGAGCGCCATCGCGACGACCCCGGCGCGATCCTCCAGGAGAGGCTCGACGCCAATCGCTTCCCGATCGCCACCGTCCACGGGTATCAAGGGAGCGCCATCACCGATCTCGCGGTCCATGTCTCCTACCGGTACGACGTCCCTGCCCGGAGGGTGATGACCGCCGAGGTGGCCGGATACTTCTCGCGGTTTTCGCGGGAGGGTTTGCGCGTCAACCTCTGCACGGGTGGCGGCATCGTGCCGGTGCTCTCCGAACGGGAGGATCGACCATGACCGAGCGTGTTTTCCGCCGGCTCGACGAGGCCATCGATCGACAGATCTCTGCCATCGACATGCGGCGCTACGAAGCGAGGCTCCGCGAACTGCTCTACTGGGACGATCGGGAGCGCTGCGATGCTTCGATCCTGCCGCTCGTGATCAGCCGAGAGCGGCATGCCGCCTACGAGCGCGCCGCGGAGTGCCTGTGCAGCGCGGCACTCGGGGCGTTTGTCGACCGCCGCTCCCCGGCCCGTTTCGCCGGCGACTCGCTCCAGCAACTCGTGCAGGGCTTCCCGCTCCGCCAGGACGTGATCTCGGGCAACGCCCGCTTCGATTTCCTCGAACGCGGGGACGACATCCGCTTGGTAGAGATGAACTTCGTCGGCGTGGGCACGGTGGGGCACTCGCTCCAGGCGACGCGGGCCTTGCTCGACCTTGTGCCGGAACTCGCCGAGCGTTACCGCCTCCTCCATCCCACGCACGCCTTCCGCGAGCAACTCCTGCGGCAGGGAATCACGACGATCGCCCTCCTCACGAAGGACAATGACCGGGAGTTTTATGGTTCTTGGCTCGATCGGGTGATCATCGCCGAAGGGGTCAGGCCGGTGGAGATGATCATCGTGCCGCGTGCCGAGTGGCCGGAGTTCACCAGCGACGGTTCGACGCTCATGTTCCGCGGCCGGAAGATCGACGCGATCTACCCGCGCGAGCTGACGTGGCAGGATTCGATGCGAGCCGGTGCAGACTGGTGCCGGTTCTTCCTTGCGAGCGGTGCCTTCTGCTACGACCACTGGTCGCTGGTCCTCGTCGAGGACAAGGATCTGCGCTTCCTGACGCGGATCGATCCCTCGACCGCCGCTTTCCTTCCCCGCACGATCGACCTCGAGGCTCTTGACTCCGGAGCCGACACCTCCGGAATGGTCCTGAAGCGGAAGCACGAGCATGGCGGGGAGGGGGTGTGGATGTCGCCGGTGGATCTGCCGCAGAACCATCGTGAGGATTACATCCTCCAGGAGCGCATCGCCATGAATCAGACGCGCGTGAAGAGCCTGATGGGATTCGAGGGAGTCGTTTCGTACGACGTGGCGGCCCACGTCAATTATGATTACGACCTCCGCAGCCGGCGGCTGCTCTCCTGCCGGGTGAGCGGCTACCTGTCGCGATACGCGCCGCAGGGCGACATCGTCAACATTTCGAAGGGCGGAGGATTGATTCCCGTGCTGGTGGAAAGGGGCGTGGAGCAGGCATGAGGCGTCTCGTGACGTGCGTCGGCTACATCGGTCGCGAGACCTTTGAGTTCGATTGCGAGGGGGATCGCCTTCAGGTGGAGTCGATGCTCTCCACTCGCGACGACGACATCCGCATGGTTCACTGGGAGGATCTCGACGCCTCGCTCCGTTCGACGCACGCCTACGACCTGCGGAACGGCTCATGGGGGAACGTCGATCTTGCTGCAGCCGCGGCGCTGCTGATCCTCGAAGCGCCCGCCCCCGGCTCGATCAACGCGGATTTCGACCGCGCTGAAGCAGCGATGCATGAGATCCTTCGGCGTGGAATCCCGGCGGTCAATTCCCCGCGCACGTTCCTCGAATACCCTGACAAGCGTTACCTCGTCGATCGCCCCGACATGCCTTTTCCCGCCACCCGCTTGGTGACGTCCGGCTCCGACATCGAGGCGGCGATCCGGGGGCTCGGAGAGGTTGTCGTCGTGAAGCCGCTGATCGGTGCGGGAGGGGATGGTGTCGTGCGGATGGCCGCCGATGCCGGACTCGTACGGGCGGCCCTGGAGCCGGGGCGGGAGTATCTCGTACAGGAATACCTCCCCGCGATCACCGCAGGGGAGCGATCGCTTTATTTCTTCGCCAAGGAGTTCCGCTACGCGGCCATCAAGCGGCCTGTCGGTGATGAGTTCCGCTGCAACTGGGAACACTCGTTGGCTGATCGCCATCAACCCACCGAGGATGAACTGACGCTCGCCCGCGACGCGGTGGCGCGATTCGGTAGCCCGTCGTTGATCGAGAGAGTCGATCTCTGCGGGGGCAAAATCATCGAGATGACGATCGAGTGCCCCGCCCTGCAGATCAGCACCTGCGGCGTCGAGGGAGAAATCGGTGGGTGGACGTACGAGGCGATCGACATGGCCATCGCGGCCGGCGGGGTCGCGGCCACGTGATGCCTGCCGGCCGGTGATCGAGAGCGCCGAGGTGCTTGGGGTGGCGGTCAATCCTGGTGGAGAGGGGTGAAGCGTGAAGAAGCGCACGATCGGTTGCATCGGTTACTTCGAGCAGACGGAGTTCGACTTTGATTTCGCCGTCGATCGTCGGCAGATCGAGTCGATGCTGGCCGCCCGGGACGACGACTTCCTCATGGTGCACTGGGAGGATCTCGACCTGTCGCTCAAGTCGCAGCACGCCTGGGACATCCGTCGCGGGGTGTGGACGGCGGCCGATTTCGGGGCCTGTGACGCGCTGATGATCCTCGAGGCTCCATGGCCGGGGACGACCCGGGCCAACTTCCCCCGGTCGCAGGAGATGCTGCGGTCGATGGTGGCTCGCGACCTCGTCGTGTTGCCCACGGCACGGACGTTTCTCGATTTTGTCGACAAACGCTATCTCCTCGAACGTGACGACATGCCCTTTCCGCGCACCGTGCTCCTCACCGACACCAGCGACATCCCAGTGCTCCTGGAGGGATTCGGGGACACCGTGATCGTCAAGCCGATCGTCGGCTTCAGTGGCCTCGGAGTGCTCAAGCTTCCCAACTCGGTGGAACGCGTGAAGGAGGCCCTCGAGCCCGGCCAGGAATACCTCCTTCAGGAGTATCTGCCCGAGATCGCCGACGGGGAGCGGTGCCTGTTCTTCTTCGCGAAGAAGTTCCGCTATGCGATCGTGAAGCGGCTCCACGCCGGCGAATACATCGCCAACGCGGAGCATGCGGAGTTCGAGGCCTATCAGCCGACCGCTGCCGAGTTGGCCTTGGCCTGCGACGCCGTCGAGCGGTTCGGCAGCCCGTCCCTCATCGAACGGATCGACATCGTCGGATCGAAGGTCATCGAGATGACCATCGACAGCCCGGGCCTGGCGATCCACATCGCCGGCGTCGAACGCGAGGTGGGCCACTGGACCTACGAAGCGATCGACGAGTCGATCGACGCCCAGACCCGTCCGTGACATCGGCCCCGCGACGCATCGGTCTCCCGCGGCAGCCGGGGACTCGTCACTTGATCCCTGCCGGACGGCGATCGAGGGCGCCGCGGACGCCGAGCTGCTCGGGGTGGCGGGCGATCTTGTCGGTGAAGACACGGACGTCGTCGACGATCGGTCGCAGTTCGAGGGTGAGGTGGTTGACGTTGGCGACCGCCATCGCCAGTTCGTCGTAGACCTTCGGGTCGTTGACGAGCTTGCCGAGGGTTCCCTGCGAGTCGCCGAGGGCCTTCGCGAACGAGGCGATCTCCTGGAGAACGGAGTCGAGCCGGCCGATTGTCTTGTCGATCTGGGCGACCATCTCCCCACCGCGCTCGCCGAGCGGCTTGGTGAGCCCCTCGAGATTGCGGAGGTTGCGATCGGCGGTCTCGACGGTGGCGCCGATTCCCTTGACGGTGCTCTTCAGCTCGCCGATCACCTCCGGAAGCGAGCTGATCGTGTCGAGGATCTCCTCGCGGGCGGCGGCGTTCCCGACCACGGCGTTGATGTTGGTCATCGCCAGGGAAAACTCGTCGAGCGTTTTCTCGGTCTTGTTGACCAGTTGCTGGAAGCGGTCGCCGTTCTCGGGGTTGAGGAGCGTGCGATCGAGGTTCGCCGAGAGGCGGTTGACTGACTCGCTCGCCTGAACGAGGGAATCGAGCGCCAGTCCGAGCTTGGGCTCGAGCGAGGCAAAAACGTCGAACGGGTTCCTGGCTGCGGCGCCACGGACGATGTCGGTCTGCCCCACCTTTTCCCGCTGGGGCTGGATGATCCCCGGGACGAGCGAGATCTCGGCGTCGCCGAGGATCGAGCCGGAGATCCGAGCCTCCTCGTCCTTGTAGATCGGGACGGCGGAATCGATGTCGGCGACGACGTTCACCCCCCCCTTTTCGTCGAGGGCGACGTTCGTCACCCGCCCAACAAGGATGCCGTTCTTGCGGACGGGCGTCCCGGGGGTCACGCCGCGGGCGTCGGAGAAGTTCATCCGCAACGGATAGGTGCGCTGGACGAGCGACGGGAGGTCGCCGAAGAGGACGATGAGGATGCCGGCGATGATCGCCGTGGCCAGCACCATGACGCCGACGCGGAACTGCATGACACGGTCGTTCATGATTCGTCTCCGGGCTCTGCCGCCCCGTCCCCGTCGGTGACCGCTTCCGTGGCCGGCGCGGCAGCCCGTTCCTGTTCGTCGCGGAGCTCGGTGAGCCGGTTGCCCGCTCGCCCCTCGACGAACTGGCGGATCCGGGGATCACGGCAGCGGTCGAGTTCCTCGGGCGTGCCTTCGAACACGATCTGGGAATCGTTGGGGCCGAGCCGGAAGAGCGGGTAGAGCATGACGATCCGGTCGGCCACCTTCCGGGCGGTATGCATGTCGTGCGTGACAACGACGCTCGTCACGCCGCCGCGGTGGCTGACGCGGAGGATCAATTCGTTGATGACGTCGCTCATGATCGGATCGAGGCCGGTGGTCGGCTCGTCATAGAGGACGACGGGGGGCTCGAGCGCCAGGGCCCGGGCGAGGCCGGCCCGCTTCCGCATTCCCCCGGAGAGCTGGACCGGCTTCTTCGCCGCCGCCGACTTCGGGAGCCCGACCTCGGCGAGGAGATCGTCGACGATCTCGGAGACCTGCGATTCGGGGATCCGCGTGTGTTCGCGGAGCGGAAAGGCGATGTTGTCGAAGATCGAGAGGCTGTCGAACAGCGCGGCCCCCTGGAACACGAAGCCGTAGCGGGTGCGGAGGTGAGCCAGTTGCCGGTCGCTCGAGCGGGCGAGCGACTTCCCCTCGAAACGGATCTCGCCGGCGGACGGCTTGACCAGCCCGATGAGCGTCTTGAGGAGGACGGTCTTCCCGCAGCCGCTCTCCCCGAGGATGACGACCGTCTCCGCGGCCCCGATCGAGAGGTTGATGTCGCGGAGGACTTGCTGGCTGCCGAACCGCACCGACACATGATCGACCTCCAGAACCGGGCCAGTGGCACGGTCGGTGGCGGCGGTGGCGGTGGCGACGGGAGCGGGCATGGTGGGTGTCGGAGAAAAGCGGCCTGACGCGGAGGCAGGGAATCAGAGGAGGCGGCGCGGCCCCTCCGGCCGGAAGAAGTCGTGGACGTTGTTGAGCCACATCCCCAGGAAGAGGTCGAGGACGAGGATCAGCACGAACGAGTGGACGAAGGCATTCGTGGCGGCCCGGCCGACCCCTTCGGCGCCCGGTTCGCTGTGGAAGCCGTGGTGGCAGCTCACCAAGGCGATCGCCGCGCCGAAGAACAGGCTCTTGAAGATTCCCATGAGGAAGTCGAAGGCGTCGACGTACTCGCGAGAGTTGTTCCAGTAGTGGTGGTAGTCGATGTTGAGGACGATGTTCGAGTAGAGGTAACCCCCGAGCACCCCCATGAAGTCGGCCATCACCGTCAGGGTGGGGATGAGGATGAGGCAGCCGAGGAAGCGGGGAACGACGAGGTAGTAGAGCGGGTTGGCGCCCATGCTCTCCAGCGCGTCGATCTGCTCGGTGACACGCATGGTGCCGAGCTCCGCTGCCATGGCGCTCCCCACGCGCCCGGCGAGCATCGTGGCGGCGAGCACCGGCCCGAGCTCGCGAACGAGCGAGAGGTTGATCACGGAGCCGAGGCGCGTCTCGAGGCCGAGGGCCTTGAACTGGGCGTAGCTCTGGACGGCGAGCACCATCCCGATGAAGAGCCCGGTGAGGGCCACGACCGGGAGCGAGAGGACGCCGATCTGATAGAAGGCGGGGAGGAGGACGTCGCGCCGCTGCCGCCGGACGAAGATCCAGCCGATGGTCCGCAGCGCGAACAGCGTGACATCGCCGATGCCGGTGACGTGGTCGAGGACGATCGCGCCGAGGGTGGCGATGAGGCCGGCGAGCCAGTCAGCGACCCCGCCTGACGGGGTCGGCAGCGGGCCGCTCGGGGCGAGATCGGTAGGGGATGATGCCATGACGGTGCGGCCGCGCAGGAGCGCGCGGTTCTCCTTACCGGTGGCATCGGATGGAACGGCTCGGCAACTTGAGCCGGTCGTACGGGCTCCTGTCAGCCCCGGTGGGCTGGGAAAGCCGGGGCGGATGGGATGGCCCTCGGAAACAAAAAAGCGGGCCCGGCGCTTTCGCGCCGGGCCCGCTCGAGTGACGTTCAGAAGGCGTCGGAAGCGAGGTTACTCCCCCTTGGCCTCGCCGTCGCCAGCCGGGAGCGCCGCCACGGCGTCGGCAGTGACGATGCCGATGAACTTCAGTTGCTTCTTCCCGGCGACCTCGATGCAGTCGACCTGGATCGTGTCCTTGCCGGTGAACTCCCCCTTGAGGAGCTCTTCCGAGACCGGATCCTCGATGAAGTTCTCGATCGCACGACGCAGCGGCCGGGCGCCGAAATCGGTGTCGGAGCCCTTCTTGATGAGGAACTGCTTCGCCGCCTCGGTGAGCTCCAGCTTGAGGCCGCGTTCGCCGAGCCGCTCGCGGACCTTCGCCAGCTCGATGTCGATGACCTGCTTGAGATCCTCGACGGTGAGGTGGTGGAACACGATCACGTCGTCGACACGGTTGAGGAACTCCGGGCGGAAGAACTTCTCGATCCGCTCGTTGACGCGCTTCTTCATGCTGTCGTAGCCGGCGTCGTCGTCGGGCTTCTGGAAGCCGAAGGCCGATTCGTTCTTGATCGCCTCGGCCCCGGCGTTCGTCGTCATGATGAGGATCGTGTTGCGGAAGTCGACGTTCCGGCCGAAGCTGTCGGTGAGACGCCCCTCCTCCATCACCTGGAGGAGCATGTTGAAGACGTCCGGATGGGCCTTCTCGAGCTCGTCGAGGAGCACGACCGAGTAGGGGCGGCGGCGGATCTTCTCCGTGAGTTGCCCCCCCTCCTCGAAGCCGACGTAGCCCGGCGGCGCGCCGATCAGCCGGCTGACGTTGTGCTTCTCCATGTATTCGCTCATGTCGATCTGGATGAGCGCGTCGGCGTCGCCGAACATGAACTGAGCCAGCGCCTTGGCCAGGAGCGTCTTCCCCACGCCGGTGGGGCCGGCAAAGATGAAGCAACCGGTGGGTCGCTTCGGATCCTTGAGCCCGGAGCGGCTGCGGCGGACGGCCTTGGCGATACTCTTGATCGCCTCGTTCTGCCCGATGACCTTTTTGTGGAGTTCGTCCTCCATCGCCATCAGGCGCTTGCTGTCCTCGGTCGACATCCGGGTGAGCGGAATCCCGGTCATCTTCGAGACGACCTCCGCCACCACCTCCTCGTCGACGACGCCGTCGGCCTCGCGCGACTTGTCGCGCCAGTCGCGGGTCATGTTTTGCTTCTTCTTCTTGAGCTTGTCGGCCTGATCGCGCAGCGCCGCCGCCTTCTCGAAGTCCTGGTTGGCGACCGCCTCCTCCTTCTCCTTGTTGAGGCGCTCGACCTCCTCGTCGATCTCCTTGAGATCCGGCGGCTTGGTCATCGCCTTGAGGCGGACGCGGGCCCCGGCCTCGTCGATGACGTCGATCGCCTTGTCGGGGAGGCAGCGGCCGGTGATGTAGCGGCTCGAGAGCTCCACGGCGCTCTCGAGGGCGGCGTCGGAGATCTGCACGCGGTGGTGCGATTCGTAGCGGTCGCGCAGGCCTTTGAGGATCTCGACCGCCTCCGACTTCGTCGCCGGCTCGATCATGATGATCTGGAACCGCCGGTCGAGGGCCGAATCCTTCTCGATGTACTTGCGGTATTCGTCGAGCGTCGTGGCGCCGATGCACTGGATCTCGCCGCGGGCCAAGGCTGGCTTGAGAACGTTCGAGGCGTCGATCGCCCCCTCGGCGCCACCGGCCCCGACGAGCGTGTGGAGCTCGTCGATGAACAGGATCGTGTTCTTGGCGCGGCGCACCTCGTTCATCACCGCCTTGATCCGCTCCTCGAACTGACCGCGGTACTTCGTGCCGGCGACCATCATCGCGAGATCGAGGACGACGATCCTCCGATCGGCGAGGATTTCGGGGACATGGCCGTCAACGACCCGCTGGGCGAAGCCCTCGACGATCGCCGTCTTGCCGACGCCGGCTTCGCCGAGGAGAACGGGATTGTTCTTCGTACGGCGGCAGAGGATCTGGATCGCGCGTTCGATCTCCTTTTCCCGGCCGATCACCGGATCGAGCTTTCCCTGACGGGCCAGTTCGGTGAGGTCGCGGCCGAAGCTGTCGAGGGCAGGGGTCTTGCTCTTTCCCGACTTGGCCGTGGCCTCGCCGCTACCGCCGGCTCCGGCGCCCGACGTCGCCCGCCCGCCGAGTCCGGCGCGTTCGCCACCTTCTCCCTCCATGCCGTGGCCGAGGAGATTGAGGACCTCCTCGCGAACATCCTCGAGCTTCAGGCCGAGATTCATCAACACCTGGGCCGCCACTCCCTCCTGCTCCCGGAGCAGCCCGAGGAGGATGTGCTCGGTGCCGACGTAGTTGTGGTTGAGGTTTCGCGCCTCCTCCATCGAATACTCGATCACCTTCTTGGCCCGGGGCGTCTGGGGGAGCTTCCCCATCGTCACCATGTCGGGGCCGCTCTGCACGAGCTTCTCGACTTCCATGCGGATCTTCCGCAGGTCGATGTCGAGATTTTTGAGGACGTTGGCGGCGACGCCACTCCCCTCCTTGATGAGCCCGAGGAGGACATGCTCCGTGCCGATGTACTCGTGATTGAAACGCTGGGCCTCTTGATTGGCCAGCTGCATCACTTTCCGGGCACGGTCGGTGAAACGCTCGTACATGGGGAGTTCTCGGAGAGAGAGGCTTGTGGGGGGAGCGGAGGCTGCCGCCAAAAATGGCAGCCGCAGTTTCCGCCCGACGTAACGGTGCAAACCTTACGCCAAATCGTTCTGGGAATTCTAGGCGGTAGCCCGAATCGGGCAGGGGGCAGCGGGGTTGGGGCTGGTGTCAGCGGGCCAGTGGGGGCTGGACAGGCTGGCGGGAAGTGGCCAGAAACCGGGCTGATGTGATCCTGGCAACGGCATCGGGCCGATCGCCCCTGCTGTTCGTAGCCCGAGGCCGGATGGTTCACCGCGAGGCTCAGGCGGCGCGACTCGCGGCAGAGTCGGTTTCGCATTCCTCTCCCGGCAGGCGGAGCACCACCGCCTCCGGGGCGTCGTCGATCCCTGCAACTTGGTCAGCGGCTCGGTCAACGGTTGGCTCTGCCTTTGCCTCTTTGAGCCGGGCCAGCTCCCGGCGGATGACGGCCTGCCAGGGGCGGCCGGCGTCGCTCTGGGAGAGCTTCTCGAGCGCCGCCCGGGATTCGGCCCGGCGATCGACCCGGCGGAGGAGCGTCGCCAAGAGGAGTTGGGCTTCGCCGTCGGTGGGGGCGACGACGAGGAGTCCGCGGAGCTTCGTTTCGGCGGCCAGCCAATCGCGGCCCAGATAGGCATCGCGGGCAGCGACGAACAGCGCCTCGGCGGCTTCATTCCGACCCGTCGGCAACGGCGGCGGGAAGGTCGTCACCGCCGAGAGCGTGGCCACGGCCCACACGCCGGCCGTCGCCGCCCAGAGGCCGAGGGCAAACTCGGTCGCCACCAGCTCGGTCCACACCCACGTGAGGAGGATCGCCATGTCGAGCGCGACGGCGAACGCGAGGGCGAGGACGAGGCCGGCGACGCTGCCGCGCAGCCAGAGCCATGGTAGCCCCGGCCAGAGGAGTGTCAGATAACGGGTGGAGGTCACGGCCGCTCCGGGCGATCGGGGCCATGGGGGCAGGCAAAGCCGGCGGGGCGGAAGTGTAGGGGGCGGGCGAGGGGAGGCCAAGGCCGCTGGAAGGGCTGAAAACGCCCGGATGAGGAGCTGAAAAAGGGGGGAGGCGATCCGCAGGGAGGAGGCGGTGGTACAACACGCTCATGGCACTTCCCCCCGGCAATCACAGCGATCCCACTCCCCGGCAGCCCGGAAATGCGGAACGCCCTGAGGAGGAGATGGGGGGCGATCCGCAGGGCGGGGCAGGGGCGTGGCGGGCCCTCGATGCCTCCGCCAATCGGGCCGCGGTCGTGCTGGCCCGGGCGGGCCAACGCCTCGCCGGGATCTCGCTCTGTGTCCTCGTCGACGGCGCGGAGGATGCACGCCGTTTCAGCATCCTCATCGAGGGCCTCCTCGACGCCGGGGTGCGGATGATCCAGGTGCGCGACAAATCGCTCGCCGTCCCCACGCTCGTCGATCGAGTCCGTGTGGCGGTCGAGTTGGCCCGACGCCGGTCGGGGACCGATGCGCTGATCATCGTCAACGATCGTCCCGACGTCGCCGTGGCGGTGGGGGCCGACGGGGTCCACCTCGGCAGCGACGACATGCCCCTCGATCTCGTGCGGCGCGTCACCGGGCCGACAGCGGTCGTGGGGTGCACCGCACACGACCTGGGCGAAGTGCTCGCCGCCGTCCGCGGAGGAGCCGACTACCTCGGCGTCGGCCCCTGCTTTCCGTCCTCCACGAAGTCCTTCGGCAGCCATGCGCCGCAGGAGTTTCTCACCGAGGTCGCCGCCACGATCGCGTTGCCGGCGTTTGCCATCGGCGGCGTCTCGCTCGATCGCCTCGACGAACTCCGGGCGCTCGGCTGGCGGCGCGTGGCCGTGGCCGCCGCCATCACCCGGGCCGCCGACCCGGCCGCGATGGCGGCCCGGTTCATCGAGCGGCTTCAGTTTCCGCCGGGGGCTTGAGGGGATTCTTGGCGCGACGACGCACCGGAATCCTTCAGCGCCTCGACCAGGGCGGCGGCGATCTCCGCCTCGTCCCGGTTGCGGTAGCCGGCCCAAACGCGACGGATGCGGCCATCGGCGCCGATGAGATACGTGGTGGGGAAAACCTCGAAGCCGTAGGCCTCCGAGAACAGCATCCGCACCAAGCCGCGGGGGTCGCACCAGGGCTCGATCGCGATCCGTTCCCGGTCGAGGAAGCGCTTCGTGTCGGCGCTGATCTCGTCGAGGTCGTCCGGGCCACCGGAGCCACACGACACCGCCACGAGTTGGAAGCGGTCGTCATCGGCCAATCGCGCGGCGATTCGTCCCAGGCCGGGCAGCTCGCGGCGGCAGGGAGGGCACCAGGTGCCCCAGAAGTTGAGGAGCGTGACGTGGCCTGTGAACACAGGGGCGGGGCGGCCTGGATCGGAGATCGCCACCAGCGGCACGCTCCCCACCCGCTTGCCGACGGCGGGGTGGGGCGGCTGTGGCCCAGCACACCCGGTTCCGAGGATCATCCCGACCAAGCACCCTGCCAGGGTGCATCGGAACCGTCGGGCCGAGTGGCAGGGGTGCGCGAGTATCATGAGGGAGGGAAATCGAGGGATGGAAGCGAGGGTCGACAACCCCTCGGAGCCGGCTCGCGGTGAGCCAAAGCCGGAAGGGACCCAAAGTGTACGAGGTTGAACTGAAGTTTCCCTTGGTCGATGGGGCAGCCGTCGAAGCGACGCTTGGCAGGCTGGCGGCCGACTTCCGCCCGGCGATCGAGCAGGCCGACGTCTACTTCTCCCATCCTTCACGGGACTTCGCCCAGACCGACGAGGCCCTCCGGCTCCGTCGCGAAGGGGAGGCCGTGGCGATCACCTGGAAGGGGCCGCGGATCGGCCAGGGAGCCAAGACGCGGCGGGAGATCGAGCTTCCCCTCGCGGCAACGCCCTCGGCAGCGTCTGGACCGGCCACGCTCGAGGCCTGGTCAGACCTCCTCACCGCGCTCGGCTTCCGCCGCGTCTGGGAGGTGGTGAAACGTCGCCGTCCCGCCCGGCTGCTCTGGGAGGGCAGAGCGGTCGAAGTGGCGATCGATCGGGTGGCTGGGCTGGGAGACTTCCTCGAATTGGAGATCGTCACAAACGCAGCCGAGATACCGCAGGCCCACGCCTGCCTGGAATCGCTCGCCGCCAAGATCGGTTGTGGCCAGCCGGAGCGGCGGAGCTACCTCGAGATGCTCCTGTCGACAGCCCGTTCCCGCTGACGGCTCGTGAGGCGCTGCGCCTCGGCGATGGAGCCGATTGCCATGAATGAATGCACGGTGTGCCTAGCAGACGAGCCGTCGTGGTTCCGAGGAAGTGGCTTTGCCCTCTCCTCGGAACGAGCCGTGTTGGCTGCGGAAAAAGACCTGTCGGGTGATTCGGAGAGCGAACGCCGCTGGATTTCAGGGCTTTTTGCCCAATTTGACCCCTGGCCGGCCGGGCTGCGTACGCGAGACACAAATCCTTGGGCTGAAAAATCGAGCCGCCGGCGCTTTTGGCGCGAGATTTGCCGACCGGTTAAGGGGAAGAGTTTGGCCTCTTTTCACGACCAGCACTGTCGGTCGTGCCGATCCTGACGGTCCTCCGGCCCGGCCCTTGCCGCAGGGGTTTTTCTGTGGCGGAATCATTGCCTCACACGATTCTCATGAGTACCCTGTGCGTGGGGGCAAGGGCGGTTGAGGGAGCGGCACGAACGCCTGCCTGCGCTGGAGGTCTGCGAAACAGCGGCGGAAGGGATCCGCCCTGCTTCGAATCGTGATCCATTCTTGATCGACATCTCGATTATCCAGTTTTTTGGTTAGGTTTTACTGTCGGTTGGCCGTGGCGGGCGGAGCCGCGCGGCACCTCTTCGTCATCCTGATTCGTTTTTTCCTTCCTTCTTGCGGGGTGAACTCATGGTCCTTCAAGGTTCGAACCGTGCCGGATCGCACCGTCACGGCTTCACGCTGGTCGAACTGCTCGTCGTGATTGCCATCATCGGCACGCTCGTCGGTCTCCTCCTTCCGGCCGTTCAAGCGGCCCGCGAAGCGGCCCGCCGCAGCGCCTGCTCCAACAACATGAAGCAACTCGGACTCTCGCTGCTCAACTATGAATCGTCGACGAAGAAACTTCCTCCGTCGCAGATCGTTCCCAAGGCCTTCGGCGACTTGGCCGCCGGCAACGGTTGGAACGACTACACGCTCGTCGGCCACCTCGTCTATCTCCTTCCTTACATGGAGCAGACGCAGGTCTTCCAGCCGTTCCCCAGCAACATGAAGATGAATCCGAGTGACTTTGCCACCTACGGCAACGGCAGCGATCCGAAGCGTCAGAACTATTGGGTCTATCCGCAGGTCAACGCCGTCACCGGCACGCGGATCGCCGGGCTGATCTGCCCGTCGGACAACGCCGAGGCGGCTCGAAAGACGGGTGGTTCGCCGGAGTTCACGACGTTCATCACGATCGATCCGACGGCCGGCTCGAGCTACTACCTCAACGACGAAGCTCCCGATCCGATCACGTCGAACCATCACGTCACCAACTACCTCGGCTGCGCCGGGCGGTGTGAACTCGACGGCGTGTACTGGACGTCAGACGCCACCCGCATCGCGGCAGCGGATACGTACAAGGGGATGTTTCGCCCCAGCGAGGCTGCCGGCGTCAAGGATTGCATGGACGGTACCTCAAAGACGATCGCCTTCGGCGAGGTTCTCGGCAGCTTCACCAACGGCGTGAAGGGTGTCGGTCGTCAGACCTGCATGTCTTACATGTGCGGGGCGATGCCGATGCACTGGATGACGACCTCCTACGGCGGTACCCGCTACAATCCCGCGGATCGGAACTGGTATCGCTTCGGCAGCATGCATGCCGGCGGCTTGATCGGCTACTCGATGGTCGATGGGTCGGTGAAGTTTCTTGCGGTCGACACCGATCCGCTGACGCTCCTCCAACTCGCTGGCCGTGCGGACGGCCAGGCGCTCAACACGCAGATCGACTGAGGCCATCGAGCCAACGTGATCGCGTTTCATTGAGATTGTTTACCGGTTTTCAGGGTGGCAGCCGGCCCCTCCGCGGGGCCGGCTGCCGACCCTCTTCGTCGATCGGTGTGCGTAGCGGCCCGACCGGGTTTTAGCCGTACATCGCGGACGATCCGTCGAATCGACCTTCTGGAGGATCTTGTTCGATGCACATGCGATGTCTGTGGTGTGCGGTGGCCACCTCGGCCTTGGCCGTGGCGGTCAGTGGGTTCAGCGGGTGTTCGGAGGGGGCCAAGCCCGCTCCGCCGCCGCCTCCGGCCGCAGTTCCGAGCGGTGACGCTCCGGCCGCACCGGCAGCTGGTGGCGTTCCGAAGCCTGGCAAAGCGGCTCCGGGAGCGAGTGCCAGTCCTTCGGCTCCTGCGGCTGCCGCTGCCTCGGCTCCGGCTGCTGCTGCCGCGGCTCCCGCCGCGGCGGCTCCCGGCGTCAAGGGGCCGTCCATCAAGGGGCCACCGAAGGGAAAAGTTCCGACCAAGCTTCAGGGGAACACTCCGCCGGCGCCGGAGCCTCTCTGAGCAGGAACTCCTAGCCTGACGATCGTCCATGGCGACGAGCAACGGACGCGTGACCTCTTTCTGACTTCGAGAGAACCCTGTCCCACAGATCGTGGGGCAGGGTTTTTTTGTCGGCTTGTGGCCGTGGCTGTGCCGAGGCTGGCCCACCTCGCGCACGCGAGGCCCGCACGAGAATCAGTGACCGGTCGTATCTCGCTTGATGGCGTTCTTGGCGTCGAGCACGATCACGGCCGGCTGGTGATGCCGGGCCTCGTCGGCGGTGTACTGGCCGAACGACATGATCGTGAGCCGGTCGCCAGGCTTGCCGAGATGAGCCGTGGCCCCGTTGAGCTCGATCGCCCCCGATCCTGGCGCACCGAGGATGACGTACGTCTCGAATCGCTCGCCGTTGGCCATGTTGCCGACGAGGATCCGCTCGTAGCGCCGCAGGCCGACCTTCTCGGCGAGGTCGGCGGCGATCGTCAGGCTCCCCTCGTAATCGAGCGAGGCGGCCGTGACGGCAGCCCGGTGGATTTTCGATTTCAGCAGGCAGATGGTCATTGGGACGTCAGAGCGGAAGAGGAATGAAGGAGTCGGCCAGAACTTGTCAGCGGAAGGTGATGCAGACCGGGGCGGGTACGGGGACCGTGCGGCCGGTGTAAGAGAGCTTCCCCGTGGCCTGATCGATCGAGAACAGACTCACGCCATGGGAATCCTGACCGGCTGCGAGGAGCCACTTGCCCGACGGATCGACGGCGAAGTTGCGCGGGGTCTTCCCGCGGATCGGCTCGACGCCGAGGAAGGAGAGCCGGCCGGTGGACTGGTCGACGGCATACATGGCGATCGAGTCGTGGCCGCGGTTGGACCCATAGACGAACTTTCCCGACGGATGGACGGCGATCTCGGCGGTGGAGAATCCGTTCCGATCGCTGATACCGGCGGGAATCGTCGAGAGCGTCTGCACCGGCGCGAGGGCCCCGGTCTGGGCGTCGAAGTCGAAGGTCGTCACGGTGAGAT
This sequence comes from Pirellulales bacterium, assembly GCA_044342095.1. Taxonomy (GTDB): domain Bacteria; phylum Planctomycetota; class Planctomycetia; order Pirellulales; family UBA1268; genus QWOP01. Next base: position 5,166 of record JBIIQL010000002.1, on the reverse strand, counting down.
CGAGCTCGTTGATGCAATACGCATGGCGACCATCGGGATGGAAGGCGAAGTGCCGGGGGCCGGCGCCGGCAGCGACGGCGGTCGCCCCGTGGGGCCGAATGGTCCCCTTTTGAGCATCGAGGGCATGGACGAGGACCTTGTCGATGCCGAGGTCGCAGACGACGGCAAAGCGGCCGTCGGGAGAGGGATCGATCGAATGCCCGTGCGGCCCCTCCTGGCGGGCGGCATTGACGCTCTTTCCCTCGTGCTGGATGAACCCCGCCGGATTTCCTGTCACCGCCGGCCGAAGACTTCCATCGGGCTCGATGCCGAGGCAGACAGAACTCCCACCGCCGTAGTTGGCCGCGAGCACGGCCTGTCCCGAAGGATCGACCGACACGGCGCACGGGCCGCTGCCTCCGGATGACTGGTGGTTGAGCTTCGTGAGCATTCCCGTCGCCGGATCGATCGCCAGGGCCACGACACTCCCGGTCGGCTTACCGTCGGCGTCGGCGACCTCGGAAACCGCGTAAAGGAGCGGCTTGGCGGGATGGAGGGCGAGGTAGGAGGGATTGCGCAGCTCCGCGGCGAGCTTGGGCTCGGAGAGCGTGCCTTCGGCGGCGTTGAAGCGGGCGACGTAGATCCCCGCTCCCTGCGGCGGGGAGCCGGTGTAGGTGCCGAAGTAAACCAGCCGCGTCCCGTCGGGATCGGCGGCAAGCAGTGGTTCCGGCGCGGGGCAGATTGCCACGGAGGCGACGAGGCCGGCGAGCCCGAGGCGGGCGACGGAGCGGCGGTCGAGTCGGGGGGGCCAGGGCATCGGGAGCCTCGAATCGTAAGGCGGGATTGGGAGTTGCGGGCTTCCGCGGTGGGCCACGCGAAACGCATCGCCGTAACGTCGCCCGGCAGGAACGATCACTGGGGTTGGACGGTGAACGGCCCAACCCTCATGCTGCGGCCGGCAGACAAACGCTCAGCTCACGGAATCGTACCCCCATGGACCGTGGATTGCACCACCGGGAGACCGCCGCGGCCGGGGCAGGCCGCGTCTCCACAGGGCCAGGGGAGCAGACCGGGCGTGAGGCGGATCGCGACCCTGAAGCCTCCCGCGCCGCCTGGAACACGCTCGCCCTCGAGATCCAACAGGTGATCGTCCGGATCGGGTGGATCTTCAAGACCGAGACGATCATCATGCCGGCGGTCCTCGACGCCGTCGTCGATTCCGGCGCCCTCCGCGGCCTCCTGCCGGTGCTCAATCGGGGAGGGCAGAGCCTCACGCCGCTGCTCTACTCTGGCAGGCTCGCCCGAGCGCCCCTGAAGAAGTGGGCGCTGATGCGGTCGAGTGCCCTCATGGCGGCTTGCTTCGCGATCCTGGCGGTGGCCTGGACGCCGCTCGAGGCCCGACGCCCCGACCTCCTCGCGCTCCTCTTCCTCGTCGTCTATGCCGCCTTCTCCTCCTCCAACGGGCTCAATCAACTCGCCGTCGCCGCCCTCCAGGGGAAGCTCATCGCCCCGGGACACCGCGGCCGGGCGATGCTCGTGAGCGTCTCCCTGGGGAGCGTCTTGGCGATCGCCGCAGCTTGGCTCTGGCTCGGCCGCTGGCTCGAGGAGGCGGATGGCTTTCCGAAGATCTTCGCCGCGACCGCAGCCTTCTTCGGGCTGGCGGCCGTCGTGCCGCCGTTCCTCGACGAGCCCCGCGATGCGGAGCCTACCCTACCGGCATCTCCCGATGCCCAAGCGGCCAAGCGTGGCTGGTGGTCGACGTGCCGAGAGGGGATCGCCGGCTGGCGGCAGACGCTCGCGGGGGATCCGAGCCTCGTCCGGCTGGCCTGCGTGGCCGCCTGCTTCTCGGCGGTGCTCATGCTCTTCCCCCATTACCAGGCCTTTGCCCGGGATCGGCTCGGGAGCCACATCGGCAGCCTGCTGACGTGGGTCGTCGTGCAGAATGCCGCCACGGGAACTGCCAGTCTCGTGGTCGGTCCGCTCTCCGACCGGCGGGGAACGCGGTTGGTGCTCGTCTGGCTCGTGGCCCTGTCGTCGGTCACGCCGCTGTTGGTCACCGCGCTGGCCCGGGGGCCCCACGGAATGGCCGCGGAGTGGTTCTGGGTGGTCTATCTGCCCCTCGGGCTCAACCCTCTCTCCCTGCGGCTGTTCACGAACTACGCCCTCGAACTGGCCCCGGTGGCCGCCGAGCATCCCCGATACGTGAGCATCGTCGGGGCGGCCCTGGCGGCTCCGTTCGTCCTCTCGCCGCTGGTGGGATGGGCGGTCGACGGACTCGGGTTTGAGCCGGTATTCGTCCTCGGGGCCGGCGTGATCGCCGGCGGGGCGATCGTTGCCGCCGGGCTGCCGGAGCCGCGCAACAGCCCCCGGAATCGCCAGACCCCTGAAGAAGTGGGCTGAGCGGGGGGGGATGGAGGCGTTCCCGGCCCTACGGCGGCCGCCAGGGGAACCAAAACGAGGGAATCTCAGGCCTTTTCGCGCCTCAGAAAAGCGGTTTTGCCGGTTGCTCCGCCCTCCGGTGACTCCTATGATGACGAAATTGTTGGTCTGAAGATCTCTTTCCTTCCGCTTCCCAGGAGCCTCGATTCCTATGATGAAGATGTCCCGCATCGCCGCCGCGCTCTCGCTCGTCGCCCTGCTCGTCGGTTCGGCGGTCGTCTCCGCTGCCCCGAAGGAGCCGAAGGACGCCAAGTGCCCCGTCTCGGGCAAGGCCTGCAACCCCGAAAAGCACGCCGACTTCGCCGGCGGCAAGGTCTACTTCTGCTGCGACAACTGTGCCGGTGCTTTCAAGGGTGACTCGGCCAAGTTCACGGCCAAGGCCCACCAGCAGATGGTCTCGACCGGCCAGCTGACCCAGAAGTGCTGCCCGCTCTCCGGTGGCGCCACCAAGCCCGAGACGAAGCTCGCCGTCGGTGATGCCGAGGTCACCTTCTGCTGCAACAACTGCAAGGGCAAGGTCGAGAAGGCCTCCGACGAGGAGAAGGTCAAGCTCGTGTTCGGTGGCGACAAGAACGCCTTCGAAGCCGTCAAGAAGTGAACCCCGTCCGACGTCCCCCGTTTTCAGGGCTCTGAATTGCCCTAGGGCGGTGGGGTTGGAGATGAAATACTCCGCACGGGAGCCTGTGCCCGTGCGGAGTTTTTTTGCGCGCCGGCCTCCCCGGAGCCCCTGGCCATGCGCGTCTTCCTCTCTGCCGGCGAGCCCTCGGGCGACCACCATGCCGCCCTCCTCGCCCGGGCCCTGCGGGAACGTCGCCCCGACGTCGAGTGCGTCGGGCTGGGCGGGCCGCAGATGGCCGCGGAGGGATGCCGGCTTGTCGCCGACATGACGAAGCTGGCGGTGATGTGGTTTCTCCGGGTGATCCTCTCGATCCATCGGTTCGTCGATCTCGCCCGCCGCGCCGAGCGGAGCTTTCTCGATCACCGCCCCGATGTCTGCGTGCTCGTCGACTTTCCCGGCTTCCACTGGTGGCTGGCGTGGCGCGCGAAGCGGCACGGGATTCCGGTGGTCTTCTACTGCCCTCCGCAGATCTGGGCCTGGGCGAGCTGGCGGAAAGCGAAGATGCGCCGGCTTATCGATCATGTCCTGGCGCCGTTGCCGTTCGAGCACGACTGGTTCACGGCCGAGGGGATCCCCTCGACGCTCGTCGGTCATCCGTTCTTCGACGAGAGCGCCCACGCTTCTCCCCGGGCCACCGCACCTCGCGAGCCTTCCGGCGGGGGGCCGTTGGTCCTCCTTCTCCCGGGATCCCGGGGGCAGGAGATCAGCGCCAATCTGCCGTCGCTGCTGCGCGGAGGGGAAATCGTCGCCGGCCGTGTGCCGGATGCCCGGTTCGTCGTGGCCGTCCTCCATGATCGCCACGCCGAGGTCGTCCGAGAGATGATCGCCGGGGCCGGGGGAAGCGCGGTCGAGGTCGTGGCCGGAAAGACGCGGAGCCTGATGGCCGAGGCGAGTTGTGCCATGGCCGTGAGTGGCTCGGTGTCGCTCGAGCTCCTCGCCGCCAGGCTCCCCGCGGTGATCCTCTACCGGATCGGCGGATTCGCCTACATCGTTCAGAGTTGGTTCCGGCATGCCCGGTTCATCACGCTGGTCAATCTCATGGCGGTGCCCGATCCGATCCTTCCGGTGCGCGGCGTCTTCGCCCCTCCGACGGTCGTGCCGCCGGCCGATCCTGACGCGATCTATCCGGAATACCTCGCGGTCGGCGATCCGGCCGATCGGGCCGCGGAGCATGTCGTCACCTGGCTCACCGACGCCACGGCCCGGCGCTCGGTCGTCGACCGGCTCGACGAGGTCGCCGCCAGGGTAGCCCGCTCCGGTTCGGCATCGCGGGCCGCTGCGGCTGTCCTGGCGATCGCTGTCGGCGACGATCCGACAGCCGCGGTGCGGGGCGTCGATGACGGGATGGCCCGGACGACGGCTTTCCGCGCGGCCTGACGCTACACTGGCCCGATGGCCATCCGCCCGCCCCTGCCGTCGTGGGCGATCCGCGGCCCGGGAAGCTCCGTCGCTCCCCGGACCCCTGCGTCATGCGGTGCCCCGAGCCCCCCTCCGCCCAGGAAGCCCCGCCACGATGCTCGCCGAGCCGCAGCAGACGCCGTTCGACATCGATTTCCATGTCGCCGGAGTGCCGGTGCGGATCTCCGGGCTGTTTTGGATCGGCACGGGGCTCATCGGCTGGGGGGCCTGCCGATCGTTCGCCCGGGGTGACCAGCGCGAGCTCCTCCTCTACCTCGCCATCTGGACGGCGGTCGTGCTGGTCTCGATCCTCGTCCACGAACTCGGCCACGCCCTCATGTACCGCCGCTTCGGGCAGGATGCCCGGATCGTGCTCTACCACTTCGGCGGCCTGGCGATCCCGGACGGCTGGGGACGGCGACGGCACCTCCGCCCCGCCGAACGGTTCATCGTCTCGGCGGCCGGGCCCGTCGCCCAACTCCTCCTCGCCGCCGCGATCGTCGTCGTTCTCCGAGTCGGGGGCTATCTCGCCCCGTTTCCGATCTCGTTCATCGGCGAGGCGCTCGGGCTCTACGACGGAAGGCCGTTCTCGTCTCCCTATGTTTGGGCGATCGTCGAGTTTCTCCTCTCCGTCAACGTCCTGTGGCCGCTGTTGAACCTCATGCCGGTGCCGCCGCTCGATGGTGGGCAGATGGTCCGGGAGGGGATGGAGGTGATGGGCGTGGCCGATG
>JBIIQL010000138.1:0-7831 GCA_044342095.1 Pirellulales bacterium | reverse complement strand
CTACCGGGAATTTCTCGAGGCGATCGCCCTGTTGGCCCTCAACGTCGACGGTGAAGGGCGGCAGACGGTGGATGACATGGCGCTCGAGGCATCGCTTCTTCTCGGTCGCAACGAGCCGTCGAGTTGGCGTCGTGGCCTCCAGGTGCTCGAGATCATCGCGGAGCGTCGACCGTTGACGGTTCAAGAGCGGGTGATGCGGGAGAGGGCCCGCGCCACGCTCGTACCGTCCCTCCGCCCCGAGTCGATCAAGAACCTCGGTGAGATCGCCTTGTCGGCCGACGGGAGCACGGCGATGTTCGCCATGCTCGTGGAGATGTGTCTCGACGAGGGAGATCTCGTCGGTGCTGACGAGTGGTTGGGCAGGCTTCAGGGGGTCTCGCCGGAGGCCCCGGGCACGCTCCGACTCGTGGCGAAGGTGGCGATGGCGAAGGGGGACGACGATGCGGCGGCCCTCGCGATCAAGCGTCTCCTGCCGGACGTGCGGGTCACCGACGCGATCGCCAGTCGGATGGTGATGGCAGCTCTGGTCGTCGACGAGCTCGGTTTCCACGACGAGGCTGGTCGGGTGTTCGACGAGTACGCCGGGCTGGCGAAGGACGGGGTGCTCCTCCAGGCGCGATCGATCGGTCGCCGGCACCGCACGAAGGAAGCGATCGCACTGGCGGAGTCGGTTCGTGCCGACGTCTCGGCCCAGGCCTTCCTCGAGACGCTCCTCGCCATCGGCCGGTACAGCGACGCCGATCCGGAATCGGACGCCTTGGACGATGTGGAGCGGATCGCGGCGACGCTCCGCCGTGAGAATCCCGGTGCTTCCGACATCGCGTTCGCAGCGGCAACCCTCGAAGATACCTTCGGACGTACGTCGCGGGCGATGAAGGCTTACCGCGAAATGCTTGCTTCCCAGGATCTCGATCCGAAGTTGCGAGGGCTGATTTCCGCCAATCTGGCGTTCGACATCGCCCACCCGGAGACGGCCGACGAGGCCACGAAGCTCATCGACTCCGCCGTGGCCGAGTTGGGCCCGACGACCGACCTTCTCGACTCTCGGGCGATGGTGCGGCTGGCCAAGGGGCAGAGTCGTCAGGCGCTCGAGGATGTGTCGGATGCGATCCTCTTGCAGCCGACACCTCGAAACTACCTCCACCTCGCGGTCATCCGCGTCGCGATGGGAGAGCTCGATGCAGCCGCCGACGCCCTTGCGACGGCCCGGAAGAAGGCCTTGGAAGAGGAGCGGTTGTCGCCCGATGACCGCCGCCGGCTCAAGAAAGTCGAGACCGCGATCGAGTCCGGCTCGCCGTCCTCGTGAGCCGGATTCACCGCCGCGGTGGAAGCAGCCGGGGAGCGAGAATCAGCCGGCGATCGGCACGACGTCGCCGGACCGCATGAAGACCAGATCGCAGGTGATGTGTCCCGGATCGAGTCCGTGGAGCCCGGCGACCGCACGGCGGTAAGCTTGGAGTTGCGGCGCGTAGAACGCCGTTTTCTCGGCGAGAACCCGGGGCTGTGGGGATCGTTTTCCGTCGCCCCCGAGCCCATCGAACTTGAAGTCGATCACCTCCGCGGCGACGGTCCTTCCTGATCGTCGCCAGAGTACGACGCGGTCGATGATCCCGAGGAGCGTCCCTTCCCGCTCATCGAGGGCGAACGCCTGTTCCCGGTGAAGACTCGGCTCGGCGGGCCCGGCCTCGAGACCGGCGGAAACGAACTTCGCCGGCAGGTCGTGTGCCGGCCGGGCGAGGACGGCAGCCACCGCCGGGGACGCCATCATCTTCCGGAACTCGCCGATGAGGCTCTCCGCCTGCGGCGCGAGCGCCGGTTCCCGGCAGGCGATCCGCCGCAGCACGTCGTCTCCGGGGATCTCATCCCCCCAGCCAACCTGTTCAATCCAGGCATGGAGCAGCGTCCCGACACTCCGCGCCGTCCGCGAGCCGGTGTCGAGCAGCGCCGAGGCGCTGACGGTCCGTCCCCCTTCGGCGGCGGAAGGGGTATGCCGGGGACGGGAACGCCGCCGCTGACCGGCGGGGAGGGGGCGGAGAACGATCGGCCGGGAGAAGCCGCCTGGCGCGAGGGCGTCTCCGGGGGAGAGGTTCGCCGCCGCGGTCGCGACGGTCGCCGGCCCCTTCCGACCCCGCGGGGCCGGGAGGGATGTCGCTGCGGTCTCTGCTCGAGCCGCGGGGGCCGCCTGTGGTCCATGGGCGGCTGGCGGGAGAAGGTCGTCGGCGGGATCGGCGTGGTGGCCGTGCATCCAGAGGATGGCATCGGCCGGAGCGTCAGGAGACTCGGGGAGGGTAGCGCGGATCACGCCAGCGAGGGTCTTCGGGATCGACCGCTCCTTCTCCGTCGCCGGACGGATGAGAATCTCCATTCCCTCGGCGGCCCGGGTGAGGCCGACGTAGAGCGTCGCGATTGCCTCCCGGATCACCGGGTCGCTCGCCGCCGCGCAGACCTTCTTCCAGTCGTCGGGAAGGAGTGGCTGGTAGTCCTTCGAGACATGAACGAGGATCCGCCGGATCGGTTCGAGGGGGCTCTTTCGTTCGACGACGACGCGGGGGGGATGAGCCACGAGTTTGCGGTCGAGATCGGTGAGGACGACGAGATCGAACTCGAGCCCCTTCGCCTTGTGGATCGTCATCACGCGGATCGGCGACACGACCGGATCGGCCACGTTCACCGTCCGGCTGTGGTGGATGAACGGGGCCGTCCGCACGAGCCCGTCGCGGGAACGCCCCCCTTCGAGATCCCATTCGCGGGCCGCGGCGACGAGTTGCTCGAGCCGACGGAGATCACGGTGCGAGCCCGACGCGCCGACCGCCGCGGCCAAGCGCTCGAGCACCGGTCCGTAGCCCTCGTCGACAAGGGCGCGGCGGAGCCGATCGAGCGTCGCGACGCAGGGAGCGGGGATCTCGCCGGCCGCCCCGGCGGCGTCGAGACCGACAAATGCGGCGAGGGGGGAGGTGGCGACATGAAACCGGGCCGCCGCATCGGAGGGATGATCGACGAGATGGAGGATGGAAAGCACGAGCTCGACGGCCGGCGAGTCGGCCAGCGGTTGCCCCCCCTCGGCGCTGGCCACGATCCCCTCGCTCTTCAATTTCGCGATCACTCGTTCGGCAGCCTTGTTCGTCCGGACGAGGACTCCCACCGTCTTGCCGGGGTTGGCCCGGGAGAGCACCGCGGCCCTCGTCGCCGCAGCGGCGAGGAGGAGATCGGTCCCCTTTTGACCCTCCTCGGGAGCGACGCAGGTGCGCAGCCGGACCCAGCCGGGGAGCGCTTCCCGGGCGGCTCGGTGGCGCGGGAACTCGGCCGTGGCCAGGGTGGCGATGGTGGCGTGATCGGCGAGTGGCTCCGCCCCGGCGAGCCGCTCGAACACCCGATTGACGGTGTCGAGAATGGCGGGGCTCGAGCGGTAGCTGGCGGCCAGGTCGAGCGACACGATCGGTCGTTTTCCGGCGGCGAAGAACTCGGGCAGGGCATCGATCAGCTCCGCGGCCCCGCCGCGCCAGCCGTAGATCGCCTGCTTCCGGTCACCGACGGCGAAGAAGGAGCCGGAGGTGGTCACGGCGTGCTCCGCGAGACGCTCGAGCACACGCCACTGACTCGGCGATGTGTCCTGAAACTCGTCGATGAGAAGATGCTTCGCGAACCGGATGCCGCGCCACCGCGCGGCATCGAGGGTGCCGTCGCCGGCCGCCGAGCCGACGAGTCTCGTGACATCGTCGAACGACACCATCCCATCGCTCGCCAGGAGCCGGTCGGCGGTGGCGGCGTAGTGGTCGAGGAGATCACGGAACGCTCTGGTCTGGGTGGCGGTGCGTGCCAGAATCACCGACTTCAAAAGAGCGATGATCGTCCAGTAGGCCCCGGCGACAGCCGGCTCGATCGGCTTCCGCTGGTACTTCGTCTCCCCGGCCAGGAGTTTCGGCACGATTCCCTTCGAGAGGAGCGATTTCCAGTCCGATTGCTCGAGGGCGGCGATGGCGGAATCCCGGGCGTCGGCCACGCGCGAGTCTTCGAACACGCTCGCCCTCAGGGTCTCGACCGCCGCGGAGAGATCTTCAGCCTTCGGGGGACGGGGCACCGACAGCCAGTCCCAGGCCGCCGGCTCGGCATCGCGGTGGAGCGAGGCGAGATCGTTGACGATGTTTTCGATCTCCAGCTCGAGGCCGGTCGTCGTCGCGCCGCCGGAGGAATTGACCATGAGCGTCGCCAGAAGCTTCGCGGGGGAGTCGCCGCCGCTTCCCTCCGCCGGCCCGGCCGCGAGTGCATCGGAAATCGTCCGGTGGATCGCGCGGCGACGCTGGATGGCGAGATCGGCCTCGGTGCCGATCGACCAGGCCGGGGGGAGTCCGAGTTCGAAGCGCGCCGCATCGGCGCAGGTCACGAAGAACGAATCGAGCGTCCCCACCGCCAGTCGGTCGATGTTGGCCGTGACACGGACGAGGAGATCGCGGAAGAACGTGGCATCGGCTGCCGGCCGATCGATCGCCGCCGCCAGCGTCGTCGTCTCGGCAGGTGTCGAGGGATCGGCGGCCGCGGCGAGGCGCTGGAGAACGCGGGCGAGAATCTCACCGGCTGCCTTGCGGGCGAAGGTCGCGGCGAAGATGTCGTCGATCTCGGCGCCATCGGCGAGCAGCCGGATGAGGCGCGTCGACAGGGCGTGGGTCTTGCCGGTGCCGGCGCTGGCCAGCACCCGGACGATCGGTTCGAGCGGACGGATCGCCGCCGCGGGCGCCGCCATGGCCGTCGGGCCGGCGGTGGCCACGGGGTCGGCGTTTTGGGCCTTGTCCGGCTTCGCGGCACGACGGCGGGAACCGCGGGGTGTCGACGTCATGCGGATTCTCCCTCGTCCTCTTCGTCGCGGATGGTGTGGGTCTGGCAGATCGCGTCGAACTCCGGAAAGGAGCCCGCGGCATCGTCGTTCGGGGGCCAGAATCGTTCTTCCCGGACGGCGCGGACGACCTCGCGCGCGGCATCGTCGGCCGAGTCGTACTCCGGCACCGTCCACGTGGCGGTTTCGATGCGGATCTCCTCGACGCGGGCTGGGACGTTGAAGTAGCCGACGCCTACCCGGTCGGGCTTTGCCAGATCGAGCTCGGGCATTCCCTCGACCTCGACGAGGAGATGCCGGTAGAGCGGCAATTGGAGGTCGATCCAACCGTGGGCGTCGCGATGGGTGCGGTCTGGCGTCTTTCCCCGGGCCGACGTCTTGTAATCGAGCACCTCCCAGCGGTCATCCTCGGGATGATGGTCGATACGGTCGATCTTCCCCGAGAGCCTGACGGGAATGCCGTCGACGACGAATGCCGACGAGCGGACGACCTGTTCGGTGGCATGGATCACCCAGCCTTCGCCGGTGCGATCGGCCTGCACGCGGGCGAACTCGCGCAGCCGTCGCCGCGCGAGTTCCGCCTGCACGAACACCGCCGGCGCAGCTCCGGGGCCGTAGCGTTCGTCGATGAAGCGATCGAGCGCGGCGGAAAGCCAATCGCCGATCTCATCGGGATCGGCGCTCGAGGCGATCGCCTCGTTCTTACCGAAGCGGTCGAGGCACTCGTGGATCAGCGTTCCGAAGTCACCGGGGCCCAGTTCGAGTGCCTCGTCACTCGAGGTGGAGAGCCCGAGGCGGTGCTTGAGCCAATAGCGGTAGGGGCAGGCGAGATAGTCGCGAAACTCGGTGACTCGCATCGGGGGAAAGTCGGCCGGTGACGGCGCGATCACCACGCTCGGCGCGGGGACGGCAAGCCGTGACGGAACCACCGTCGGAGGGCCGGCCATGGCCTCGGCCCGGGGGGTGGCGAAGAGACGCTTGGCCGCGTCGACGACCTCGTCGGGGGAGCGGCGGAAGAGGAGCCGGCTCGGCACCGCCGGCGAGCCATCGGCGGCGCGGCGCGGGACGACGACGAGGAGATCGTCACGGGCGGCGGCGACGGCGAGCATCCAGGCGTCGCGGGCGGCCGTCCGGGTGGCATTGTCGAGGCCGAGGGCCTGACGGAGCGGTTCGGGGAGGAGAGGATCCCTCCCGGCACTCCCCGGCAGGCATCCCTCGACGCAACTGGTGATCGCCAGCGCCGGACTGTCGTCGAGGGCTACTTCGAGCCAGCCGACGAGTTCGATCGCCGTCGGATCCTGGGGCGGAGGGAGTTGGCTGCGTCCCCAGCCCGAGAGCAGAAGCCGCTCCATGCCGGCCGATCCGGCGGCGGCGACGAGCCGGTCGGGAAGCGTCTCCAGATCGGCCAGCGCCTCACCGAGGGCGGCGAGCGACTGGGAGAAGACGCGCGTCGAGGCGTCATCGCGATCGATGTCGATCCCCTCCACGGCTGCCGTGCAGGCATCCCGCAGGGCCCGGATCCAGGCCACGGCGAGGGAGGTGCCGGCGGCCGAGCCGGCCCCTTTGGCCGCGGCACGCCGCGGGCGGGGAGCACGCGCCGGCGCGGGTTGCCAGCGAGTGGAACGCTGGGCGGCATCGACGGCGGCGGCCGCGGCGGCAAGCGGCGCGAGCCACGCGTCGAGGCAATCGAGGATCGTCACGAAGGCTTCGTTCTCCGCCCGTTCCCTGGGGTGGGAGGCCGCGGCGGCGAGATGATCACGGTCGACCTCCCACGGCAGGTGACGCAGCGCGACGCCGTCGGCGATCGCAGCTGGGAGCGCTTCACCCGTACGCCGTTTGACCATCGCGATGCAGTCGGGGCAGCGGAGGAGGTCGGCCAAGGGGGCAAACTCGCGCCGCCGCATCCACGCGAAGATCGCGCGGACGAACTGCCAAGGGCTCGAGCGCTCAACGGTCCGTCCGGCGGCATACCTGCCGGCCAGACCGACGGTGGCGAGACGCTGTTCGATCGCCGGAACGACGGCCGGATCGGGGACGGCGACGGTGATCTCGTCGGCCGACCGGGCGTCGGCAAGGCCGCGGATCCATTCGACGACGGCGACCGCCTGACTGTCGCCATCGTCGACGACCGCGATCCGGTCGAGGGCCACCGGGAGCGGCCGATCCTGCCAGGCGGGCGGAACGAGACACCCGAAGTCGTCGAAGCAAGCCTCGGGATCGGGGCCGATGTCGGCGGGAAGAGGGATCAGGGCGTCGATCCGCCCACGGACCCCGGCCAACAATTGTCGCTGGAGGGGATCGACGTCGACCGTGGCGAGGAGAACGATCCGCCCGGTAAAGGCGACTTCACCCCGCTCCACGGCGACGCGCCGGGCCGTCTGTCGATCCCAGAACCCGAGGCCGTCGATCTCGGCGAGATACACCTTCTCGAGCCTGGCCAGCGCCTGCCAGCGGGCATGATCGCCGAAGCCTGGCAGGGCCTCGTCGGCGGCATCGGACAGGTCGGCAAACGACAGGCCGATGGCGGCCAGTTCCCGGTGCATCGAGACCATCATCCGCGCCGCGTCCAGGCTCCCTGCGGCAAAGGTGTCGTCCGTCGAGCGGGACGCCGGCTCCGATCGGTCAGCGTCGTCCGAGTCGCCGTCCGCGGACTCCTCGGGGAGCGGGGCGATGAGTTGCCGGTCACGCCGGTTGGCGGCCGTGAGCGCCACGACCCAGCAGAGGGTCTCGGTGGCCGTGTCGGCGAGCGGCTTGGCCGGTTCGTAGAGCTCCTCGGGAAGCGTGCCGAGCGTGACGATTTGCGGAGGAACGAGGCGCCCGCCCCGGCTGGGGCGACCGCCCCTGGAAGGGCCGGCGTGTGCGGTCTTGTCGATGAGAATCTCGATCAGCCGATGCCCGGCTGCCCGCCCCGGCACGACGACGGTGAAGGGGGAGAGATCGACGATTCCGTCGTCGCCCAAGGCGCCCTCACCACCGCTGCGGTCACCGGGAACGGTGCGCGCC
>JBIIQL010000137.1:0-7835 GCA_044342095.1 Pirellulales bacterium | reverse complement strand
CCTCGATGTGGTGCTGCGCCAGGAGACGCAGCCCTTCGACCCGGATCTCGTCGGCGAACATCTCGCCGCTCGGCGCCGGCTGAAGAATCGCCTCGTGGATGGCGGGCAGCAGGGGCGTGACCTCTTCGAGCGAGAGACGGCGGTAGACCGATCCGATGCTGCCGCGGGCACGCCCGTCTTCATTTCGTAGCCCAACGCGCACGGCCTCGGAGAGCGCGGGGCGATCGACGCCTTCGAGGGAGCGAGCGAGCATTCCGTTGCGATCGAACAGCGCGAAACAGAGATAGCGCTGCTGCATGCCGCGGGGGTCGTTCTCGGCATCGACCCGAGCGAGCATTTCGAGGAGCTGAGGCACCGCCGGCGTGGCCGGCTCGCCGATGGCCGCGAGGGCCTCGGCAGCCTTGATTCGCAACCAGAGATCTCCGTGCGACAAAGTCTCCCGGAGGGCCTCGACGGCGGGCGCTCCCCGTCCACCGAGGAAGATCAGAGCCTGACAGGCGCCACAGCGTTCGTCGAGGCTCGGGGAGGCGAGCAACTCGACAAGCGCCGTCACCGGAGCGCTCTCGCGGCGCCCCAGGGCCATGGCGGCCCGCTCGCGCACGATCGGCGACCAGCTGCGAAGACGGTCGAGGAGTTGGTCGTCGGTCAACGAATCGTAAAAGCTCGTACGGTCCTTGTTGGTCCAGCCGCGCCCGTCGAGGATCAGCGATTGGGCGGCCGCGGCGTCGAGCTGCGGCACGGTGCCTGCGGTCTTCCCCGTGATACGGAGCTTCTTCAGTGGCATCGCGTAGGCCAGCAGATAGCCTCCGGTGGCGTCCCATCCTCCGTAACTGTCGGCTTCCGGTTCGGGCGGGCCCTGGTGGAGGAAGCTCGTATCCCACCGTCGCGCGAGGTCGAAGTACCAACCACCGAACTCGTGCATCCATGCTCCCGTGGCATGCGGGCCGGCTTGTGACACGCCCGGCATCGCCCAGAGGATGTTGAAGAAATTGCCGGTGTGACCCGTGTCCCGTTCCGGTCCGTGGGAGGCGACGCTCATGCGCGTGAAGAACTCCGCGGCTTGCGAGTCACCGAGCAGGTTGAACAGCACGGCGGCCATGCCGCACTTGCCGTTGTCCTCGTGGTTCTCGATCCAGGGGTGATGGTCTCCGTAAGGAATCGCCCCTTTGCCGACGTAAAAGCGGAGCAGCCGGGTGCTCCGCTCGATCGCCCGATCGAGGGCGGGATCCTTCACCCCCGCCTCTCGGGCCATCACCAGGGCGATCGTCAGCGGCAGTCCCGGCGAGTTCATCATCCCATAGCCGTAGAGCCGCCCGTCGGGCCGGGCAAACCTGTGTCCCCAGGAGCCGACCGCGCTTTGTCCATGAGCGGCTTCGAGCGCGAGCCTCTGAAGGCCTGGCACGACCGACTCATCGCCGGTGGCGTCGACGTATTCGGCGAGGAGCATCATCACGTAGCCGTAATGCCAGGTGGCCATCCCTACGTCGCGGAAGTCCGCGGCCCACTCGGCCTCCCTTTTCACCAACGGCAGGTAGCTCGGGTCGCCGCTGGCCAAGAGAGCGAGGGCATTGAGCGATCGAGGGATGGGATCCATTCGCTCGGCGTAGGAAGGCTCCGCCATCCGCGACGCGAGGGCCTTGCACCCTTGTTCGAGAAGGCGCTTCGATTTCGGGCAATCGTAGGGAGCCGTGGCGCTGTAGGTGCCGAGCACCGGTAGCTTGAGCACGACCTCCTCTGACCGCCCCTCGCGCGACCGTGTCAGATGGAGATCCCCCTTGCCAGCCTCCGACTCGGCGAGGGTCAGGGCGCCGCCCATCTCCGTGCGCGGGTCGTGGGAGAATGGCTTGCCGCCGACCCCGAGAATCGAGTCGCCGACGACAAAGACGCCGTCGGCGGGAGATCCGGTCTCCACGCTCGTGATCGTGATGTCGCGGGCGTCGGACGTCACGAGTTTGTCACAGAGCATCGAGCCGCGCAGGCCCGTGGCGCCGAGGTTCCAGTCGTGCTCGGCGCCGGCTGTGAAGCCCGAGCCAGGCGCTGCGAAGAAGAGGGCGATGGCCAGGAGGAGGAAGAAGGTTTTCATGCGAAGGAAATCTCTGCCGGGACGGAGCGCTTGGTTGTGGAGGCCGCTCCCGATGCCGTGAGATTCTATGCTCATGGGGAATCAAGCGACAGCGAAGCATCGCCCGTATCACGGGCCGTGGCATGCCCCTCGACGACCCATCGAGCACCCGATCCAAACCGTGGTGAGCGAAGTCACCAGGCGTCACTGGTGTGCCGGCATCCCTGCTTGCGGCGGTGCATCGATGGGTCGAGGGGATACCCTTACCGCAGACTGTAGCGCCGGCAGGCATACCAGCGGCCGTCCCGCCCTTGGGCGACGCCTTCTTCGACGACCGATCCGCCGTTGTTGCAACACGACGCCAAGGCAGCGTCCGGGCTGCCACCGACGCCGACTCCTTCGTAGGTGCTGCCGTGGCTCGCGGCGTGGACCATCGAGCACGAGGCCGCCATCGACTCGGCGTGTCCCTGAGCTCCGCCTCCCGTTGCCATCCGATGGTTCACGGTCGAAACGTTGTTGTTCGCGCCGGTCGTCGACCGGCTGGTCGTCCTGCTCGTCGTCGCCGATCTCCGCCAGAACGGTCCGGCGTGAGCCGAACCGGCAACCATCATCATCACCGCCATGGCAATCAGAATCCGCATAACCACCTCCGTGGGAAGAGAGCCTCGGTCCATCGACACGACTTCAACCTACCAGCCATAGGCCCGCGGTTTCGCAATTGGCAGGCTGGGGGGACGGGGTGTTCTTGGTGGAATCGCTGCGACGCTGGTGGGCCACACGTGTCCGATCGCGAGCGGTGTCTCGGCCTTCGCGGTGGTGGCCGGCGGACGATGGTCTCAGCCGCCATGCACCTCCTCTTCGCCGAGCCTCCACCGATTGGAGAGGCGCCGCTTCGCCGCCTGCTTCCGCGCCCAGATCTCGTGGGCCTTCGTGATCGTCGCGACGTGCAACGCCA
Source organism: Pirellulales bacterium (assembly GCA_044342095.1). Taxonomy (GTDB): domain Bacteria; phylum Planctomycetota; class Planctomycetia; order Pirellulales; family UBA1268; genus QWOP01. The sequence goes on along the minus strand of JBIIQL010000137.1, from coordinate 4,818 downwards.
CGAGCTCGTTCCTCGTCAGGCCATCGCCGACGTAGCCACCGGCGAGCACGAACGCCGCGGGCGACTCCTGGCTGTCGATCCACTCGAAGACGATCTCCTCGCGAGTCACGAGGTCGTGCTGACTGACCCCATCCCCGGCCGGATCGACGCCGGCGTTGTAAAGCACGAGGCAAAAGCCAGCGTGGCCGAGCCGGGCGAGCTCGCGCTCAATCGTCTGCAGGTAGTCGTGCCTGTCGGCGATCACGACACGGGCGTTGCCAGAGTCCGGGTAGGAGTCGAAGGAGTGGGTCGAGATGTCGAGCTGCGTGATCCGTGGCTCGTCGGCGATCAGCGATGCCGTGCCGCCACCGCCGTGGGCATCGAAGTCGAGAATGAGCACCGACGGCACGCCTCGACGGATCGCGTCCTTCGCCGCGATCGCCAGGCCGTTGAACGTGCAATAGCCGCTGCCTCGCCCGCGCCGGGCGTGGTGGAGGCCGCTCGACAGCGATCCGGAGATCCCCGCTTCCCTGGCCGCCGCGATCACGCCTCCGGTCGAGGCCGCGACCGCCGAAAACAGCCGAGGGCCCCACGTGAAGCCCTGCGATTGGGCGAGGGCTGCCGGTTCGCCGGTGATCACCGCATCGACGTACTCGGCAGAGTGGACATCGAGGAGTTGCTCGCGGGTGGCAGCCGGGGGAGACGTGAGCCGGAGGCCTGGAATGGCCAGGGAATCGGCGATCCAGCCGGCTTTTCGGGTGGTGTCGAACACATGCTCGGCGGCGATGTAGTCGTTGTCGAAGAAGAGTTTCATGGTGGGAGTTGTACGCACGCTCCCGGCTCTTCAGCCCCTCTATGACACGGAACATCTGTAGACCACTCCGGTGAGGGTGGTAAGATTCCCCCAGCATTCGGCTCGATTGGCCGGCCCCGCAAGGGGTCGACCGTCCAACCTAGCGGCGTAGGCCTCTGCCTCGCTGACAAGGTGGTTCCGGGATCCAGCAATGGATCTCGAGGATGCGTCGCCCGGAACGTTCCGGACGAAAACACACGACAGCGAGAGGACCTCGTCATGCCGATCGGACACTTGTCGATTCGGATCAACACCCGTCGTCGCGATCACCATCTCTGGCTCAACAACGGCGGCGTCTACTGGGTGCATTACACCCTGCACTTCGACCACCGAAAGCGTCGCATCCGGCGTTCGCTTCGCACCCGTGACCTCGAGCGGGCAATCGCGCTTCGCGACGAGCTGTTCGCCCACATCCGCGAGCACGGCGAGTTCGTCGCGTCGAAGCGGGAAGACCCCGGCTTCTCGCGACGGCTGATGGCGAGTGAGACGCCGGTCGCTCCCGCGTGGTGGCTTGTTAACGCTTGAACCTCAAACCGAAGGAGATCATCGATGTCAGATCCAGTCCGTGTCGACATCCCGGCCGGCGGCAACGCGAGAGCGGCGTTCGTGGCGTTCCGGACATACGCGGCGGCGGTTGCGGCCTCGAAAGGGAAAGTGCTCGGCCCCGCGTGGTTTCGGGACGACCCGGAGAACATGCCTCCGCAGCCTCAGGATTCGGCTACCGCCACGCGTCATGCCTCGATCACAGAGATGGATGCTTGCAGCTTCGCCCAGACGCTTCCCACCGGGACCACTTCACGGTCGGCGTGGCAAGGCCCGGCCGGCCGGGCGACCCTGCCGCGCGGTGGATTTTCTCTCGGCGTTCAAAGAACGGGCTCTTTCCGAGACCGCTCCAATCCCCCCCGTTGACCCGCGGTGATCTAGACTTCCGGCCATGGACTCCGCAGCCCCCTCGCCGTTCCTTGCCATCCCCGCTCGCGAGTGGGTGTGTGCGAACGAACATGCGTTTGGGATCTTCGACCGCTTTCCGGTGTCGCCGGGGCATGTGCTCGTGATCACGCGGCGGGTGGTGCCGACGTTCTTCGAATGCTCCGGCGAGGAGCAACTGGCGCTGATGGCTCTCGTCGGCGACGTGAAGCAGCTCTTGGACAAGCGGCTCGACCCCAAGCCGGATGGCTACAACGTCGGCTTCAACTGCGGCCCCGCCGCCGGCCAAACCGTGCCGCATGTCCATGTTCATGTGATCCCGCGCTACTCCGGCGACATGCCCGACCCGCGTGGTGGCGTGCGGCACGTGATTCCCGAGAAGGGGAATTATTTGGCAGGGCCTTCCGTCACCGCGGCCGAGGCGCCGCGATTCTCGCTCACGACCGGCCCCGAGCGTCCCCTCTGGCATCGGCTGGCCGACCGCCTCCCGGGGGCGAGCGAGATCGACCTCCTTGCTTCGTTCGTGCAGCCCTCGGGGCTCGACTACGTTCGCGAGGCGCTCTTCAGTGCGCTTGCGGTCGGCGCCCAGGTGCGGCTCCTCGTGGGGGACTACCTCGGCATCACCTCCCCCGCCGCCCTGCGGCAGCTGCTCGGCTGGATCGACCTCGCTGGCCCGGCCTTCGAAGCTCGCCTCGCGGAGCTTGAAACCCTCCGGGGCTCCCCCGCGTCGTTTCATCCCAAGGCCTGGCGGATTGCCGATGCCTCCGGCGGGATCGTCGTTGTCGGGTCGAGCAACCTCTCCCGGGCGGCGCTCGAGACGGGGGTGGAATGGAACCTCGTCGGCGAGACGTCGGGCTTAGGGAAGCTCGACCGTGAGCTTGCGGCTGCGTTTGACGACCTCTGGCAGCAGGCCACGGAGCTGTCGACCGCCACGGTCGAGCGCTATGCCGCCCGGGCCGCGGAGGCGGCGGCGCTGCGGCGCGCGTGGGACGGCGAGGCCCCGCCAGAAAAAGGTGTCAGCCACCTTTTGCCAACGCCCCGCCCCTGGCAGGCCGAGGCGCTTGCTTCGCTCGCCGCCATCCGGGCCGACGGCTATCAGAAGGCGCTCGTCGCCGTGGCGACAGGCCTTGGGAAAACCTGGCTCGCGGCGTTCGATGGAGTTGCCCATGGCAGGGCCCTCGGCCGGCCGCCGCGGGTACTCGTGATCGCCCACCGGGCGGAGATCCTCGCCCAGGCCGAGGCCACGCTGCGGCAGGCGCTCGTCCCGTCGAGCGTTTCCTACGTCGCCGGCTCCTCGTGCGACCTCTCCGGCCAGCTCGTCATCGCCTCGATCCAGAAGCTCTCCCGGCCCGACGGACTGGCGGCGCTGGCGCAGGCGCCTCCCTTCGATTACTGCGTGATCGACGAGGTCCATCACGCGGAGGCGCCGAGCTATCGCCGTGTCGTCGCGCGGCTGCCGCGGCACGACCGATCGTTCACGCTCGGCCTCACGGCCACGCCCGAGCGGACCGACGGCATCGACGTGGCGACGCTCTTCGACGACATCCTCGCCTACCAAGCGACGATCGGCCAGGGAATCGCGGAGGAGTCGCTCGTGCCGTTTCGGTATCGAGGGCTCAAGGATGACGTCGACTACGACGCCGCGCAGATCCCGTGGCGCAACGGCCGCTTCGATGTGGCCGAGCTCGAGGTCGCTCTCGAAAACAGCGCGCGCATGGACCGCCTCTGGGCGGAGTGGCGGGCCGCCCCGGCCAGCCGCACGCTCGTGTTTTGCTGCTCGCGGCGGCACGCGCTCTTCGCCCGCGATTGGCTCCGGCATCGCGGCGTGGCCGCGGCGGCCGTGTTTTCCGGCGACGGTGGTGACCCTCGGATGGCTTCCCTCGCCGCTTTTCGGGAGGGGCGTTTGTCGGCCCTCTGCGCGGTCGACCTGTTCAACGAGGGGATCGATCTGCCGCTCGTCGACCGTGTGGTCATGCTCCGTCCGACCGAGTCGAAGATCGTCTTCCTACAACAGCTCGGCCGCGGTCTGCGTGCGGCCCCCGGAAAGACGCGGCTCGAAGTGATCGACTTCGTGGGCAATCACCGCGTCTTCGCGAGCCGAATGATCCATCTCTTGTCACTCGTGCCCCGTTCCGAGGGGGCTCCGTCTGCCTCCACGCTCTTGAAGGCGTATGTCGCCGGTGGTGAGCCGGCGCTGCCGGCGGGCTGCGTGCTCGATGTGGAAGTCGAGGCGAAGCGGCTCCTCGAGCAGTTTTTGCCGCGGGGCCGGGGGGCGGTGGTCGAGGCCTATCGAGCGTTGCGGGCGGAACTCGGCCGGCGGCCGACGCCGACCGAGCTTTTTCATGTGGGCTATCTGCCGCTGACGGTCTCGGCGGCCCACGGCAGCTGGTTCGATTTTTGCGCGAGTGAAGGCGATCTCTCCACCGACGAACAGGCTGCCACCGCTGCGGCTCCGGCACCGTCGTGGCTCACGATGGTGCAGACGACGAGCCTGACAAAGTCGTACAAGATGGTCGTGCTCCGTGTGCTTCTCGACCACGACGCGCTCTGGGACGGCATGGAGATCGGGCAGCTCGCGGGTGCTTGCCGCGCGTTTCTTGAAAACCATCCCGCCCTCCGCGCCGACCTCGACGGGGCGGCGTTCACGCGGGTGCCGGGCGACCCGGCCGCCGAAGCGCGGTCGTTTGCGGCGTGGTGGCTGGAATGGCCACTGTCGCGGTGGATGGACGAGCAAGCGGGTCGACGCTGGTTCACCCGCCGTGGCGACCGCTTTCAAGTCGCCTTCAAGGTCGCGGCCGCACACCGCCCGGCCTTCGAATCGCTCACGGCCGAGCTCGTCGACTATCGGCTGGCGCACTACACCCGCTCCCGCCTCGCGGCTCCCGTCACGGGTGAAGCGATAACGTCGCGGCAGGGAGGCGCACGGGAAGGGAAGGCGGCCTGCATTTCGTTCCGTGTGAAGGTCTCCCATTCTGCCGGTAAACCGATCTTATTTCTGCCGACGGTCGAGGCTGTGCCTTCCCGGCCGACGGGCCCGACGCGCGTCCGTCTGCCGGATC
>JBIIQL010000136.1:0-7838 GCA_044342095.1 Pirellulales bacterium | reverse complement strand
CGGGATAAAAAGCCCGGCGCAGTCGCTATTCCCCGCAAAAATCCTACCCTTTTCCGGGGAGAGGGTCCACCTGGCTTGAATCCCTCGCCGTCCATCGATGGTGGGGAGCGGGATTGTGGAGTTCATCGTCCGGAAGATACGATGAGAACGATGCGAGGCTTCCGTCGCTTCGGCTCCGTGGCACGGCACCCATGAACTCGACACCAGGAACCTGACAAAGGCAAACAGACGGCAAGGAGGGGCCTCGGACTTTGACAGTCTGGGCATGACGCCCACGGTTCGGAACGTTCTTTCCCACGTAAGGGGTGAACCATGCCGCTCTCCGTGACCTGCAACTGTGGACTTGTCTATTCGGTTTCTTCGACGCGGGCCGGCAGCACGATGGCCTGCCGCTGTGGCCGTGCCATCGCCGTGCCGGCTGTCGACCGGCCGACGCCGCCACCGGTCTCCGTCGGCGGTCGCGATCAGCCGCACGAGGCCGATCTGGCCGACGACACGATCCACGCCATCAAGCGGATGATCCGCACCCGCGAGCTTCCCGTTGCCGGCAAGTGTCCCCATTCGGGGAAGCCAGCCAACGACGTCGTCGTCTTCCGGCTCCACTTCGACCCCGATGCCGAGGAGGCGTTGGCGGCTGGCGAACAGGCCGCGGCGTCGGGCGGCTGGAGTCTGTTCGGCCTGTTCTCCGGGAAGGCGGGAACGGCGACGGCCAAGCGTTCACCGCACGCGCTCGGCCGCGACGTCTGGGTCGACATGCCGATGCGGGTGGCGCATGAAGCCCACGCCGAGATCCTCCTCTCGCGGAGCCAGAAGCACTTCCGCGACATGCTCCGCACCGTGCCGATCTATGCGAAGCTCCTCACCGAGCACCGCACGGCCCGGATCGAGGCCCTTCCCCGCCACAGCGACGGCCAGCCGACCCACGGCCGCCGCTGATCGCCTGCGGCCGTGACGACGGCGATTCAATCGATGCCCGGGGACGCTGCCGCTCCCCGGGCTGGGGCATGCGTGGCGTGCTCGAGGGCTTCGTGGGCCCGGGCGAGATCGAGGCGGTAGAGGATTTGGTTGTAATCGGCCCGTGGCGTGGCGAGCGGATTGCCGGAGAAGTCGTGGGTGTAGGTCCCCTCGAAGTGAATCGTCCGACCGCCATCGCGGTCGAGAAACTCGTGGTGGCAGACGTTGTAGAAGCTCTGTCGATCGTGGGTGAGGATCTTCACGGCGTGGGTGAAGGGGCCTGTCGGCTCTTCGGCCTCGGCATACCAAACCTCGCCGAGGTGCGACGTCGTCCCCCCGATCTCACCGGCGACGAGGATCCAGCGCTGCACGAATCGGTTCCAGGCTACCGTGCCGCTGTGGAGGCGGACGTGGTGGCCCTCGTTGCCGGCATCAGCCGGGAGGAATCGGGCCTGATCGGCTCGGAGCTTGCCAGTGTCGACCCAGCGGCGTTCGTCGGCCGCGCTGGTCGGCGGGAACGCCTGCTGCCAGCGCCACTGGGGAGCGCCGTCAGGGCCGAGTCGTGGTTGACCATCGTCGCTAGCGCAGGAGAAGGCTTCGTAAGCCTCCGGATCGAGGACGGCTCGGAGCGTGGCGGGGACGCGGACGTTCGGCGTCGGCACGCCGAACAGGAGCCAGGATCGTCCTGCCTCGTCGAAGACGAGCGCGTGGGTCGAGGGCCTCCGCCAGGTCTCGTCGAGCGGGAGTTGTCGGGCGACGACGAAGGTCGCGCTTGCCTCGTCCCAGATCGCGATCCCTTGTTCGAGTTCCTCTTCAAGCCCCTTGCGGCGCGAGTAGTGGGCGAGCATCCGCTCCCGCCCGGTGTCGTCAGGGACGACGCACACCCCGTCGATCCAGATCACCCCCTCGGGCCGCTCGGGGAGCGGCATCATGGCGCGGGCGAAGCCGGCCGGCTCGGCTTCGGTAGCCGGAGCGGTGAAGACCCGGTAGCCCATCCCGACGATGGGATCGATCGGGGGGGCGGAAGAATCGGGACGTGGCGTCGTCGCGCCGGCGGTGCGGAACAAGCCGAGCGGATAGGACATCCGATGGGTGTCCCCCCAGAACCAATGGATCTCTCCGCCGTAGGGCACCGCCTGAACCGAATCCTGGCCCGCCACGCCGCCGGGGAGCGGGGCCACCGGAAGGGGGAGACGCCCGAGGAGGATGCTGTCGCGAAGTTTCCCTTCGCCGGTGAGCCGGCAGACACGTTCGGCGAGTGTCGTCCGTGGGAGTTCGATCGTGACGGTCTCCCCGGCGCGAGGGACGATCCTCAGGCCGCGAAAGCCGAACCCATCGGCGGGGAACTCGTGGCCGTGGCTGCGGACATGGAAGAAGATCTCCCGCCCCATGAGCCCCGGCTCCTGAAACGCCACCCGGCCGAGATCGTCGGTGACGAAGTGGAGCTTGTTGACGGTCTCCAAGTCGACGAGCGGCACCCCGCGGCCGGTGGCCGGATCGATCACCCGGATCTCGGCCCAGGGGGAGCCGGCCTGAAGGGGCGGCTCGGCGGCCGAGTCGCGGAGGCCGCCGAGAAGGACAGCGGCCACGAGCGCCAAGGCGGGCAAGCGTCCCTCGGGTATTCGATGTTTCACCCCGCCTCTCCTCCCCGTACGATCCCGCCGCACACCGTCGGCGGCGGGCGAAGCCTCGCAGTGGGGCGGCCGTGGGTCAATCCACTTCCCTCGTCCACCTCCGGCGACTCCTCCGTCTTCGTGCGTCTCTCAAAGCTTGCGAGGAGATCGCTTCCCTGTGTTCACGATCTTGCATCGACCGCCGGTGACTCAGCAGGGGATCGTGATCTTCGCGCTTCAACTCCTGATGATCGTCCTCATCCCCGTGCTCGACGACGGCGGCCGGCTCGTGCCGCTGCCCTATGCGGCCGCCGCCCTCGCGGTGGCGACGCTGTCGGTGCGCTTCCTCGGCTACCAGCGCACCGCGGGGGTGATCGCGGCTGTCGGCATCGCCACGATCCTCTGGGAGATGGGAGCGCCCCGCGTCCCTTCGCTCATGCGGTTTCCGCTCTGGTTGACGATGATCACCGCCTGCATCATCTCGACGGGCTTGTGCATCAAGACGGCCTTCGCCCTCCGCGTGCCTCCAGTGCAGCGGATCTTCTGCGGGGCCGCGAGCTTCGTTCTTCTCGGCTTCGTGTTCGCGAGCATCCACGCGCTCGTCGGTCTGGGCGATGGAACCGGCTACGCCATCGTCGGCGGCGTCGAACACGCCCGCCAGTTGCGGTGGGTCGACTTCGTCTGGTTGAGCTTTTCGACGCTCACGACGGCTGGCTTCGGCGATGTGGCGCCGGTGACTGCCACGGCCTGCGCCGTCGCCACGCTCGAATCGCTCTGCGGGATCCTCTTCCCCGCCACGCTCATCGCCCGGATCGCCTCGCTCCCTCCGGCTCCGCGGCCGTAGTGGCTAGTCGTCGCTCGGCTGCAGCGGCGGCACTTCCCAGGTATCGACCTCGACGACGGCGACGATCTGCCCCGCATTGATCGAGCTGTTGGCCCGCTCATCGGCGGAGAGCTTGACGAGGGGAAAATGTCCCCAGGGGAAGCCGTCTTTCTTGAACGGGACGATGATCTCGACATCGAGCCACACCTGCCCCCCCGGGGCCCCGCGAACGTTTCGGACCCGATCGACGATGAGAACGTGCCCGGTCGCCAAGAGGACGCCGAAGCGAGTTCCCTCTTGGGCGAGCCGTTCGGCGAACCAGGCGGGGAGGAGTTCGGCCGCCTGCCGCCGCCAGTCGGTCGGAGGGGAAACGGGACGGCCGTTGGAGTGGTCACCTGTCGCCATTGGAGCGGGATCCCGGAGCGTCGGCTGTCGGGGGCCCGCCGCCGTGGCAGGCCCGATCTGAACCTGACGGCGAATCTAGCAGGAGGGCCGGGGGAAACGCCCAAAAAGCCTCGGTACGGCGCGGGCGCCTCGCGCGGGAGATCGCCGCGCTCAGGTGCGGCCCGCGGCGGCAAAGTCCTCCTGAACGGCTTGTGTTCCCTGATCGTTAAACTACGATTTTCAGGGCTTTTTGATTTTTCAGGGCCGCGCTGAAAGGCGGCGCCCCTGCCCCCCTGCAAGCCGGATTCCGTCCCTCCTCGAGGTCGCCACGAATGGTTTCCCTGCCTGCTCTCCGCCTGGCATCGGTGTCGGCTGCCTTCGTCGTGGCTTTGATCGGAGCGCTTGCCGGCCCGGAGGCCCGGGCGGGCTGGCACCACCACTCCCGTCAGGGCTGTTCGGCGTGTGGCGGCAGTGGGGGATCTGGAGGCGGGAGCCATGGCCAGCCCCGCTGCTGGCGCTGCCGCCATCACGCCTCGCTCGGGAGCTCGGGGGGGTCGTCCGGCGGTTCTTCAGGCGGTTCTTCAGGCGGCTGTTCGGGAGGATCTTCCGGTGGCGACGCGGCGAAGGGCACCGTGAACGACGCCAAGAAGACGGCCGCCGCGGGCGTGCCGGCCGACGGCGTGATGATCGTCGTCGAGGTGCCGGAGGACGCCACGCTCCTCGTCAACGGGCGGGAGACGAATCTCTCCGGCTCGGTCCGCAATTTCGTCTCGGCTGGACTCTCCGACGACGAGCAGTACGACTACACGATCAGCATGCGGGTGACGCGCGACGGCAAGGTCGAGGAGCAGACGCGGACGGTGAGCGTCAGCGGCGGCCAGAGGCACGTCGTGGCGTTCGCTGCTCCGGCAGCCCCCGCGACACCGCTCCCCGAGACCGTGGCCGTGACGACAAGCCTCACCCTCCGCGTCCCTGAGGGGGCGAAGGTGTGGATCGAGGGGCAGCCGACCGTGAAAGAGGGGGCCGTCCGCGAGTTCCAAACCTCGGCCCTCCAGGCCGGTGAGACGTGGGAAGGCTACGAGGTGAAGGTGGCTCTCGTGGTCGAGGGGCGCTCCATCGAGACGACCAAGCGGATCGATCTGATCGGCGGGAAGACGATCGATCTGACGGTCGATCCGGCCGCGGCGCTCGCCGGCGATGCCGACGCTGACGAGCCCTCCCCGGCCGTCGCCGCCGACTCCCTCGGTAGCACTCTGTCGCTCCGCTGAGCGAATGGCTCTGCGTCGAGCCGGCCGGGCTCGAACGAAGCTCCCGCATCCTTCGTGGCTCGACTTCCGCCCGACCGGGCGACGAGTCTCTCTTTCCCCGTCTGCGGTCTTGCCGTTAGGCTTGCCGCGGCGCCGCAGCCGGCACGTCGTCGGGCGGCATTCGCGAGGCGTCCGCCAACGTCATCAGGAAGGGAGTCGATCGATGGGCAAGGGCAACAACAGCCAGAAGAACGACAAGAAGAACAAGAAGCCGAAGCAGGACAAGACCAAGGCCGCGCCGAAGAAGTGATCGCGGCGGTTTCCCGGCCGGCCTCGGGCCGGCGGTCGATCGGGTGGAGAGGAGCCATGGATGGCCTCGTCCACCGACAGCCAACGTTACGGCCGGCGTCCCACGGGTGGGACGCCGGCCGTCGCCGTTTCGCAGGGATAGCGACCGTCGTCGGCGATTCGAATCGGTTCCTATGACCGACGCGCCTGAACGACAGGAGCGGCCAACGAACCGCACCGCCGGCCGTTTCTGACTTCACCGCTACTCGGCCTCCCCTCCGCTTCGCTGACGTCATGCCGGCGGGCCAGGGCTCCCGGCCGATTCCCCCGCCCTTGCGAAGTGTTTCTTGGCACCGTCAGGGGGCCATTCTCGCACAAAGCCGTGACGGACCGTGTTGCGCGGGGGCGGCCCCTGCCCCGGCAGCGGCTCCGGGCCATGACCTGCCGGCGGGCCACGCGCCGTGGACTGTTCTCGGCGGAAAATGCGATGTCGTGATGGCAGGAGTGCGTGTGTGAAGCAGCGAGCGCGATCGGCAGGAACACCCCGGGAGGCGCTCGCTTGGTGGGCGCGCGCGGCGTACGCCGGGCACGACCGATCGTCGGCGCTGCGGGCCCTCGACGCGAGTGGGATCCCCTCCAAATCAGTGCTCGAGTCGAGAAACATCCTCTCGGCGATGTCCCGCGGGGAGGCCCTGATCAAAGGGGCGGCCGGGCTCTCGGTGCCCCGCAGCCGGAGCACGAAGCGTGCTCGGTATCTCCGCCTCCTCCAATGGCGCATGGTGATGGCGTACGCGGGCTTCGAGATTTTTTCCAAAGCCTGCCTTGGGAAGAAGGAGAAAGTCGGGCTCCATCCCGAAGACATCGATCATCTCGCGTCGTTCTGCCGACAGGCCGTGCCCGTTCTTGATTCTCCAAGGTTCACGCCGGAAACGGCCCGGTGGCTCGCCGGTGGAGCGAAGCGGCAGTCGGACGACGTCGTGGGCGAGTTCCTTGAGATGCCGCCCGGCAGCAGGGCGTTCCTCCACTCCTGGATCGGCGGCACTCCGATCACGACGCCCGCCGGGGCCTGTCACCTCGCGAAGATCCTCCGCCATGCCACGGCCCACGGCGTTCTCTCTCCGACGAAGTGCCACGGCCTCGGGCTCACGGAGGCGATCAGGGCCACGCCGAAGATCATCGACAACATCCGTCGTGCCCTTCTTGTGACCATCTTTGAATCGCGGCCTCACGGGGAACGCGACTGCCCAGAAGCCCCGAGAACTCTGTGAATTATTTGAGGAGTCTTATCATTTCTTCGCCCAAAAATCAGATCTCCGGCATTTCGGTTCGACGGATGTCACTCGACCGGAGGACCTCTTGGCTCTCGTGTCTGGCGCTCAGCGTCGGTGTGATCTGCCTTTCGGCGTGCAGTCAAAGCACCCTGAAACTGCCCGGGGGTTCAGCAAGTACAAGTGCCCCCGTCAGTCCCCTGTTTCGTGAGCAGGTCATGACGTTGGTGCGACAGGGGGCGACGCTCCAGGCGGCAACGGATCAAGGCATCACAGAGCAGGACTTTAAAAAGAGCTTGATTGACGTGAAGGCTGCCTACGATATCGCGCTCGGTACGTGGCCAAGCAATGGCCAACCGGACGCTTCGAAGAAGGCTTTTGCTGACGCGATCGCTGCTTGGGAGTTGGCGCGTTTCTGCATCGAAAACGGCAATGGAAAGGTTTATGATAATGAGCCACTTTGGGTCTCGATAGCAGAGGCCACCGGTGGCGGCGACGGCGTGAAGGTAGAAGTAGAAAAATACGACGAGAAAAACATGGGAAAGAAATACATTAGGGCTGGCAATGATTTGGCTAGGCGTTTTTTCGGGATCGCTAATGGCCACTTTCAGTTTGGTAAAGATCAGGTTCTCAAAATGCTGTCTGAGGCGAAATAGGGGCGCCACCCTCAGTGTGGTTCGCTCGGTGATCAAGGGGATCGCGGACGGAAAGCCGTGGGGGGGGTGTTACGCCTCGAGCTACGCTACCGTGGCTCTGCTTGAACGTGGGGCAAGGGAAGATCGATCTTAAGCCATCGCGTCGTGTTCGGGTCGTGGTCGTTGGGCGGCCCTGCCCTTGGGGTACATCGCATTGAAAAAGTTTGCGTCTAGTCTCGGCGTCATAACAATCATTGTGGGCCTTCAACTCGCCAGAGCGGCCGCGTCGCTCGGAGTTCCAGGGCCAGATGAAACGAGATACCTTGAACTCGAGGAAGCGACCACAAACTCTGCGAGGGCGATCAATGCCTACAGCGGGGGAAGTCTTACCACTCGTAATCGTCATGCCGAGGACAAGATCAGGATGCTCCGAGAAGAGCGGCTTCAGCGGCGGTTGCTCATGACGATCGGCGGTGGCGGATGCATCTTGGCGGGCGTCGCCCTGTCGGCCTATGCATTCCTGTCGGGAAGGTCTGCCAGCGGCCGGCGTTAATGGTTCGGGGGATATCGCTCCTGTAGGCCGCCAGTCCCCAGACGGGTTCAAGGGGAATTGGCCGTCGCCGTTT
>JBIIQL010000135.1:0-7894 GCA_044342095.1 Pirellulales bacterium | reverse complement strand
CCGATGGCAAGGCCGCGAGCGCTCTTGAGATGAAGGCGACTGGCCGCCCGACGCTGCCGCCAGCCGGGTCCCGAACCATCGACCGTGCCGGCTGGAAAAACTGTGCTTCGCTGGCGGCCGCCGTCGTCGATCTCATCGATGCCTCGGGAATCAGTGCCACAACTGGCTCCGAACGAACACCGACGACACTTCAGCCGACGCTCGACGACATCGCGGCCGCCAAGCGTGCGATCGCCGTACTCGAGAACGCGTCTGGCGACGAAGCCGCGGCCAGGGAAGCGGCCGCGAAGCTTTCGGCCCGACTGACAAGGGTCTTCGAACGGGCGGCAGTAACGGCCTCCCGCCTCGGCGACGCCGACAAAGGCCGTGCCGCCGTCGTCGATGCTGACCGGCTCGGTGGATTGCTGCGGATGATCGACCCTCGCGATGCTGCTGTGGTCGGTGATCGCATGACCGCAGGAATCAACAGCAGTTCCGCTGCCCCCAGGTACGGTCTCCGGATACGATTCCCCGATTCGGCGCCCCCACGCCTCGGCATTGCCACCAACATCCAGATTTCGCTGGCGGATGCCGCGAACGTCCCCGCCGCGTCCGACCTCACCCTCGGCTTCGATCCCGCGCAGTTGGCCCTGCGGCTGCCTGATGGCACCATTCTCAACGAGGGTGTCTCGGTCCCCCTTCACGACCTTCCGTGGAGGGGAGGTAGCCTCGCCCTCCAGGCGGTGCCCCTGCAGCGGGCGAATGCGGGGGTCCAGGCAGGCGTGACCCCGCTGACTGCGATGCTCACAACGGATGACTATGTGGAGAAGGCCGCCGGCTCGTTGCCGTTGCCTTCGGAACGCAGCGTCTTCGTCGCGGTCCGCGGCGACATCGGCAGCATCGCTGGGATCGCGGGCGAGGATGGTTGGGTGAGAGCCTCCAGGGGTTCGCAAGTCGTTCGAGACGTTGCTGTTGCCGAGGCGACGACCTTCCAACTCTCGCTCAATGGCTCATCCGGCCGGGTGATGGCATGGGAATTTGGGCTGGAAGCCGTGGCGGGCGCCGGCAGCACGGTGGACGTCGAACTCCACTCGATCCCCGCACCGACGTCTCCCGACGGACGGCAGCAGGCATGGACCGAAGCCGAAGCGGCTCTCCTCGCGGGAAGATCCTCCGCCAAACCACTCGCGCGGGCTGCCGGCGTGAAGCTCGATCGGGGGGGCCAGATCGTGCCGCTCGTGTTTGCCATCGACGACGGCGAGCGGTCGGCGAAGAAGCCTGGCGATCAAGCCGCGACGCAGCCTCCGGCTGCCGGTGCGACCGGAGCCCTTGAACTCCCTGCCCCCTCCTCTCAGGCCGTCGTCAACACCGACCGCGAGATTGGTCCCGATCTGGCGATCGTCGTGCGCGATCCGCAGGCGCCAGCCGGTGAACGCCCGATGATCACGCGGATCTCACTCGAGGCCCGACACCCCCGCGACATGATCTCGCCCGTGGCACGATACGACGATCGTGCCCGCACGATCAGCGTGTCACTCGAACCCCTCGGTGGGAATGCCTCGCTGATCCCGTCGGATGGATCCCGCGTGACGCTCCGGGATCCCGATGGTGCGCCAGCGCCGGGTGGATCTGCTCCGGCGTCGGGAGTCAGCGCCTTCGTGCCCCGCAAGACCGTCGCCGTTCTGACGGCGGCCTCACCGACGAGCGACCTCATCGCCTCTTGGAACGGCCCCGATCAGGGCACCGCCCGGTTCTCGCTCGATGTCGATGGCTACCCCCGGGCTTTCAACTTCGCCGTCGAGTGCTCATCGGCCGCACACCTTCGGCCGCAGGGACCGCAGCATGACTGGCGGCAGATCCGAATCATCGCCCCCTCGGAGGCGCAGACATTGCTCAAGGCGCCGGTCACCACGGTACCGATGCGGCTGGCGGTCGATGCCCCGGCTGACACCTTTCTCGGCGGAGCGACCATCGGTGGCTCCGTCGCCATCGTGCTCCGTCAGATCGGTGCCGGGCTCGGGGATCGGGGCGAAGAGAGGACCGTCTGGCGGGCTTCCCACGCCCGGCAGGTCAGCTTCACGCTTCAACCGCCGAAGGCAGGTGCGTCGCTGGCGATCAAGACGCTGGTCGACGACTGGACGGTCCCGGCTTCCGGCGAAGGATTTGCCAATGTCGATGTGACGGCGGAGGCGAGGCTCGTGATCGCCGGCTTGCCATCCGCCGTCGTCGATTCCCGCGTACTGGTGTTCGACGGCCAGCCACCGGTCGTCAACGTTCCGCCCTCCTTGCGTGCCACGGTCGGCAAGCCGCTGGTGGTACCAATCCAGGTATCCGACGATTCGTCCGACGGCTATCTCATTCCCCCCGAACGACGCAGACCCGGCGTGTCCGGGCTGAAGTCGGTCGAGTGGGCGATCGACGCCGAGGGGAAGGGACAGCCGAAGGAGTGGCAACCGGCTGTCTGGATCGGCGGAACGAATTACGAGGTGCGGATCGACTCGAAAAAGCTTCCGTTCGGCGTACGGTTGCCTGTCCTCGTTCGGGCCACCGACGCCGTGGGGCTCTCCGACCCACCGGCGAGGATTTGGCTGGACGTCGGGGCGGAAGCGGCCAGCACCTTGAACGCACTCACCGGCAAGGTCGTGCTGTCGGGCAGGGGAGAACCCGATCTGCCGGTTGTTCTCACCGGCCCCGGGGGGGATCGGACGACCAAGACCCGCTCGGGTGGAGTCTTCCGGTTCGATGATTTGGAACCGGGACAATACAAACTTTCGGTGCAGGCGGCGGTTCGAAATCGCATGCGCAAGGCGGAATCGGCGCCGGTCACGATCGAGGCCGCCCCGGCCCCGGCAGCCAGCGTCACGCTCGAATTGAAGTAGCGAGCTCGGGCTGGGGCTCCCGTCCGAAATCCCCGGCAACCGGCCCAGTCGCAGGCATCGCTAGGCCAAGGGCATCCGGAACAATGGCTCTCATCGCGCCAGCCATGCAATCCCTTCAAGTCAGCCTGTCTTCCCGTCGATAACAGACGGGATCGATGTGCCGCCGCCGGGCAGACGCGTTGCCGGGTTGACGCTGCGTCGGTGAGGGAGACACCAACCCAATGCGATCGCCAGCGGGGCTGCGCCATGCCGGCAGGAGATCGCTCGCCCCATGCGTCCGGGCATGCGTGGCGATCGTCGCCGTCGTGTGGACCGTCGGGAGCGTGCTCCCGCCGACGAACGTCGAGGCCCAGACGGCCGCCGCTCCCCTGACGATCTGGAGCTTTCTGGGCGTGCCGAATCCGCTCGCCATGAATGCAACGGCCCAGCAATCGGCCAATCCGGCGATCCAGGCCGCCGCCAAAGCCAAGGCGGCCAAGCACGAGATCCCCAAGAAGAAGGCCGCGCTCAGATACCTGGCCGGCATCGGGTGCACTCCGGAGCACCCCGAGGTCATGCCGGCACTCATGGCCGCCATGGATGACCCCGACGAGCAGGTCAGGTATGAGGCCGTGAAGGCCGTCCTGGAGACGTCCGAGGTGTGCCAGTCGCGCGATCAGAAGAAGGCAGTCCGGAAAGCGAAGGGAATGTGCGAAAGCTGTGCGGACTGGAAGCGAAATTGCGAAAAGAAAGTCTGCGAGGCCGTGGAGCGGCTGTGCGGTAAGGCTCCCCCCAAGGAGCACAAGCACCATCTCAAGCAGGCCATGAAGAAAGCGTTCGGCGACGAGTGCGAGGATCCGGCCAAAGAAGATTGCCCATGCGCCGAGAGACGGGGCTCGTGCTGCGGCCCGGAGATGCGCGACAAGCTGATGAAAATCGCTTTCGGGCGGGACGACCTGGGTTGCTTTCTCGAACCGAGCAAGCGGGTTCGCGATCTGGCGGAACTTGCCCTCGATGCCTGCAACGCTTGCGCCTGCGGATGTGAGGGAGTGACGGACGGCGACACCGCTGCGATGGATCATGTCGTCCGGGAAATGCCCCCGGTCGATGCCGACAAGGAGACGCAGCCGTCAGACACGGCTCCGCTCCCGCTCGGCGCCCCCTGCTTCGATGACAGGCTCGTCGAGCCCCCGAGTCCCGCGCATCGCGAACAGCTCCCCATGCCGGCGCCGGCGTTGGATCCTGAGATGATCCCGGCGCCTCCCCCATCCGCGGCCATGCCGGCTCCCGTGAGCGTCTTGGTGAAGTCGCCGGCCGGGGCGGTTCCAGCCCCCCTCGCCACCGAAGACGCTGAGGAATCGCCATCTCAACCAGAGCCGGCCGATCCTCTTGCCGATGCTAGCGGGAACAGGGAACCGACGGATGAAAGCCAGCAAGCGCTCCCGGCCACTCACATCGAGGTCTTCCGCGACGCCAGGAACGTATCGACCGTCATGGAGGAGCCGCGTGGTGCCGAGATCCCTCCCAATCCCCTCCGCACGCCACCGCGCCTGCGTCGCGCCGCGGACTTCCACCCCGCAGCGAGCCCCCAGACCGCGGCCCGAGCGACCCTTCACCGACCATCGGTCGAGCCCCGGCCTTCTCCGGCGGACTCGAGCCAGCCGCCCACCAAGAGCCTCGAACGATCGAGGACCGAAGCCGGGTTCTCCCGCCGCAACTGGTCCTTCGCGCCATTCGACGAGGATACCACCGGCGCTCACGCCGCTCCCGGACATGACACACCATGACAAAGCCACGCGGATGTCGGTCGATGACCGCTGCACGCCATGGGCCACCGGCGGCCTCGGCTCCCGAGCGTGGACGTGCAACAATGGTCTCGCGAGCGATTCGATGATCGGCAGCATGCCCGGCGAGCGGCCTTCCGCCCAGCACATCCAATGAGCCATTCATCCGAACAAGCTGACGACGGCGACAGCCGCTCCAAAGGCCGCCCCGATGCCGGCGATCACTCCTGGCGCACCGGCCGAGCCGGACGT
The DNA here is from genome assembly GCA_044342095.1 of Pirellulales bacterium. GTDB lineage: Bacteria > Planctomycetota > Planctomycetia > Pirellulales > UBA1268 > QWOP01. The sequence goes on along the minus strand of JBIIQL010000135.1, from coordinate 3,021 downwards.
CCCGACCGTCGTGTCCGTGGCGCCGCCAATCGCTCCACTTCCAGGGCGACGGTCGCCGAACCCGTCGGCCGGACGTCGTGGCGTGGCAGCAGCCACCTGCCGACGCGTACGGGTTCGCCCTGGCTCATGGCACGGCGGATCCTGCTCACGGTTGCCGCGATCGCCCTCTTTGTCCTGCTTGTGCGAATGCTCCTGACGGTCAATCGCCAGGTACCGATCGTCCTGGGAAGCGTGACGAATTATCGCCCCCCGCTCGGTATCATCCCGCAGGCCGATGAAGACCGCTCACTCCTGACATCTCTGTCCAGCTCGGGGAAGAGTTTCTCCCCGGGCTCGGCGGTGATCTTCGACGTCAGCCCGTCGCTCGCCTCGGCGACCGCCGACGAGATGTTCGCCACGCTCACGTCAACGCTGCGTCAGAGTAAGCCCGGCGGACCTGATGGCAACATGGCGATCGTCTACCTCACCGCCATCGGTACGCTTGACGGCAAGGGCCGCCCCTGCATCGTTTCTCCGGGAAACTCTGACGACCCGATAGGACAGCCCGAAGACTCCTACCTCCAAGTCGACCGCCTGCTGGCCGGACTCCGCGAGGCCCTCCCCGATCGCGTCGGCATTCTGGTGATCCTCGATGCCTGCAGGCCTTCGCCCGACTGGCCGCTCGGCGTCGACGATGGAGCCTTCACCCCGGCGGTGGAGACGCTGATGGCCGGCTCCACGCTGAAGCGATTGTGGGTGATGGTGCCGGCAGCGACGGGTCAAAACTCTTATTCGAGCGCCGCACAGGGCGCGAGCGGTGCCATGCTGGAGTTCGTCAGGGGCCTGCGTGGCTCGGCTGACGCCAAGCCCTGGGGCGACGCCAACGGCCGTGTAGGGCTCCGGGAGTTGGCGGCTTACCTCGCGGATCGCGTCGACCGATGGGCCCTGGCGACGCTCGGCGACAGGCAAACGCCCGTGCTGTTTTCGCCACGATCCGATCGCGACACAGAGGTGTCCCTGGCATGGACCGCGTCACACTCCGCCGCGATCGAGATTCAGTCCAACCCTGAGAGCGAAGACGACACCTGGCTCGCGGAGCGGTGGCGGGCAGCCGAGAGGTTGCGACCGACGGCCATTCGGGAGCGGCCGTTGCTCTGGTCTTCCTATCTCCAACTGCTCATGCGTGCGGAACATCTCCGCTCTGCCGGAACGGCTTTTCGCGACGAGCAAGTCAACGTCGACACAACCGTCCAACGGATGGAGACGGCGCTGAATCTCCCCTTGATCACCAGCGCACGTCTGCTCCCCGGCATCCGTCTGGCGTACACGAGAGAGGATTCGGCCAGGGGGCTTGAAGACGGCGACGTGCGCGACTGGCAGGCCTCCCTCGAACGCTACGTCGCCCTTGATCGCCCACGCGACAAGACGGCCATGCCCCCGCCAGTCACCGAGGATGTCGACCGATGGATGCTCCGCGCCGAGGCCGCGTGGCTGTGGTTGGTGGACAAGTGCGCGTCCAACGTACCGGTCGGCAGAGAGGTCGTGGTGCGTTGGCTGGAGTGCGTTGGGACGCGCCCCGAGGGCGCGGCGTTCAACCCCGGGCAACTCCACTTCCTCAGAATGCTGACACGCTGGGCCGACCCGGATGACTGGGAGCGACAGCCGGAGGCTTTCGGCGACTTCATCCAACTCGTCTCGAAATCGCGTCAGTCCGTCTACGCGCAGGACGTGCGAGTCGACCGAATCATCGGCACGGAGGACTTGTCCAATCGGGGAAACGCCGCCATGCGAGCCTCGCTTGACATGGTGTTCGTGGGTGGAGCGGCGAACATCGACAAGGCCGCAGCGTTGGCTCGGGAGGGGATCGACGCCTTCAATCAGCGGATGACGCTCTCCTCCCGGAAACTCCGCGCGCTTGAATTGCTCGACGCCGCGAACGCCGAGCTCCCCCACCTTCTCAGCTGGTGGGTCGAGGAGTCAAGGCACGCCGTCCGCCAGCAAGGCGACAGGGAAAGCGCTGCACTCATTCGAAAGCCCACCGACGTCGTGGCGCTGCTGACAGCTGTCGAGCAACTGGACCAGGCCGTCGACGCGATGGTGACCAACGACGCTGGCGAGCCCGCGCTCACGGCGTCGGTCGACAGTATCGATGAGCTCTGCTCCACGTGCGAGACACTCTTCGGTTCACTCAAGTCGGTCTTCTTGGCCGACTGCACCGATCTTGCCACACAGGCCCCCGACAGCGCGCGGACGTACGGGCGCATCCGTCGCATCCTGAGTGTGCCGCTGGTCTACGGCGATTTACGGATGCGGTTGCTCAGGCGAGCCGACAACCTCGACCGCCGCCAGGCAGCCATTCTGGCCCGTGAAGCCTTCCTCAGCGATGAACCGCTCGCGCCTGTCGACCCCGCCGCCGCCGTGGCGGGCTGGATTCCGTGGCGGAATCAGTTGACGCATCCGATGCTGGCCGTCTTCGCCACCGATCCATCCGGGGCGTCCGCGCAACCGACGTCGGCCGCCGAGGTTTCCGCGAGCGTCGGACGACAGGTGACGGCCGTCCGATCCGCCGCGAGAGCACTCCCCGCGATCATCGCTGACTTCGACCGCCAGCGGGCCGAGTTGGATGTGGGAAGCGACGGTAGCGACGCCAAGGCTCTCGTGCTCCTCGCCCGAGGAAGCGGGGTAAGTCGTCGACTTGCCGCGGTGGCGGGTCAACGAGCGAGGATCGGCGATGGCAGCTCGCCGACTCAGCGGTACTTCGCTGCCGCGTGGCACAAGCGACTGCTGCAACATACCCAGACCACGCTCGAGGAATTCTGGGGCGGTGTCGAGCCTGATGAGCCCGTCTACTGCTTCCACAAAGCCCGCGTCCTGCTCGAATCAGCAGCCGAGATCGTGCGCAGCAACGGTGTTATCTTCGGGGACCGCGACCGCAGTCGGCTCTCAGCGGAGATCAACGCGGTCGCGTCGCAGTGGAACGGTTTCGCCACGCTCGAACTCACGCCCAACCGGCTCATCCTGCCCTCGGCCCGCGACGTCGAG
>JBIIQL010000134.1:0-8001 GCA_044342095.1 Pirellulales bacterium | reverse complement strand
ACGGCGGAAGCCCGTGCTCGCGAAGCGGGTGAAGGCGGGGATCGGGAGGATGAGCAGCGGCAGAAGCGCGCCGATGAACATCTGGAGCGTGAGATAGGAGAACCGCAGCTTCGTGACGAGAAGTTCACGGATCACGTGCCACTCCTCTTCCCGTTCGTAGGCAACGTGGAGGAGGTCGCCGCACTCGAACGTCACCGCCAGGACGAGAAACATCCACAGCAGCCGAGACAGCGACCGCAGGCATTCTTCGTCGGGCTCCATCCGGCTTCTCCGGCAGAGAAACAGATAGAGGAGTGTGAGCACCGCGATCCCCGACACGACGGCCGACGTGAGGAAGATCACCGGCATCAGCGAGCTCGACCACCACGGATTAGCCTTGATGGCACCGAAGAGGAATCCGACGTAGCCATGGAGGATACAGGCGGCCGGAATCCCGATCACGGAGAGGGCGTGGATGAGCTTCCGATCGATCTCGGTGGCCCGGGGCGTGATCTCGAGCACCCCGAGCGCCAGGGCCCGGTAGACGTTCTTCCACGGGCCGGGCGCCGACCGGGCCCGTTCCACGATCGCCGGCCTGAAAAGAAGCCAGACGTCGACGACGAGAACGAGCATGTAAAAGGAATAAATGAATCCGAAGCCGGCCATCGCCGAACTGGGGCTCGGCGTCGCCACGACGTTGAGCGCCCGCTGCGGCTGATGGAGATGGAGGAGGAGCGGGAGCGTGGCGCAGGCCCCGAGACAGAGTGACGTCACCACGGCCAGTCGGGCCACCGGCCGCAGCGCCTCGCGGTGGAACACGTGATACATCGTCGAGACGACGAACGCCCCGGCTACCATCCCGGTGATGTAGGGATAGAGCACGATCATGATGCTCCACACCGGATGCGCGTCGTTGGGGAAGACGAACGGCGCGTCGTGGAGGGCGTGGTATTCCATCAGGTCACCTCGTCGGTGAGACCGACGTAGCGGGTGAGCGGAAGCGTGCCGAGGTGCTGCTTGAGGACGCTCGTCGGCAGCGTTGCCAACCGCTTCGATATCTCACTTTCGGGATCGTCGACCCGGCCGAAGACCCGGGCACCTGTCGGACAGGCCTCGACGCAGGCCGGCTGTTCGTTCCGCATCACGCGGTGGTAGCACCAGTTGCACTTGTCGGCGACATTCGTCTCGTGATTCATGTATCGAATCCCGTACGGGCAGGCCTGGACACAGTAGCCGCATCCGATGCAGCGATCGGTGTCGACCAACTCGATCCCCTCCGGGCTCTTGATCGAGGCGTGCACAGGGCAGACCTGATTGCAGGGCGCGTCGACACACTGGTTGCACAACTTGGGGACGAAGTAGGCACGGAGGACATCCTCGGCGGCCGGCTGAGGCTCGCCCGACGCGGCGTATCCGATTTCGGGGACGAGGTCGACCTCGACCCGGCCATCCTTGAAGTGGACGTAGCGTTCCACCCACGTTCGCGCCTGCCCTTCCGGCACGCCGTTCTCGACTCGGCAGGCCGTGAGGCACTTCCCCGCGCCGGTGCACTTCGTCGTGTCGATGAGGAAGCCATACATCGGCTTGTTCGCTTGGGGGGCGCCGGGGTGCGGCGCAGCGGCAGGGACCTCGTCGCCGGCCATCGCCCCCGGAAGCAACGTCAACGACATCGCCCCCAGCGTCATCGTGGTGGCAGTCTTGAGAAACTCCCGCCGGGAAGCCTCGCTCGCCCGCTCGGCGTGGCCTGCACTGCAATCGCCCGCGGCACAGCCGCCGGACGCGCAGCCCCCTGAGGCACAGCTGGCCGCTGTGCCGGACGTCACGATCGGAAGCTCGAAGAGGCTCATGGTGCGATCTCAGCCCTTGGGGAAAGCCGCCTTGCTCGATCAGGGGGCGGTGTCGTGCCCGCCATGGCACTCGAAGCAGGTGTCCTTCGCGAGCGGCTCGGAAGCCCCCTGTTCCTCGAGGTGGACGGCGACGTCGATCTTCTTGAAATCGGCTGGCATCCCCACCACCGCTGTATGGCAGGCCAGGCACGTGGCCCGGTCCTTCGTGACGTAGAGATCGAGCTTCGTCAAGAAATCGCCATCCCACGGTGCGGCCGGAGGGAGCGACACCGACGGGTCCTCCGCCGCCCGCCTCGCCGTCGCCACATGCTCGACGCCATGGCCATGGCAGTGCGCACAGCGGACCGCCTCGTGGGACTTGCCGGCCCGCTCGTGCTGCACCTCTTCATGGCAGGCATGACAGGTGGCATCGGCCTGGAACAGGCTCGGACGGGCGGCGACGTCGGCGAGCGCCGAGGCCCGGTAGGGTCCCTGCCGACCGAAATCGTCCGGCACGAGTTCACGCCGCACCACCATGCCGACGAGCCCGACGGCGGCCAGGAAGGCACCGAGAGCCCAGAGGTGTCGGGTGTCGTTGAACGAAGTCATCGCGGATCCCTGTCCGGGGCGCGTCCGGCGCGGGAGGCATGTTCCGCCGACTTGGCCCCCGATCGAAAACAGGATGATTCTATCCCGATCGATCCAGCGTCGCAATCCGCCGGGGCTTCGTACCGTACGATGAGACGAAGCCGACGCCGCGCTGCGGGGAGAGCACGGCCTGAAATCGCCGTGGCCTCGCAAGTCGCTAACGCATCACGACGATCTCTGTTGCCACGATGGCAGGCGACGCGACAACGACATCCGCTGCATGGCGACGACGAGGAGAGCAGGATGGACTCCCGATCCTTTTGTCCGGTTCCTCTGACGGCCCCGCCACGACGCGTCGTCGTGACGTCCATCGTCACGACGCTGCTGCTCCTCGGCGCACCGGCGATCGCCTTCAGCCAATCCTTCGGCGCTGCCGATCGCGAGACGCCGGGGGATGCGATGATCGATCGCTGGCTCGCCGCGCGGACGGCGCGAATCGAGCGGACGATCGGCGACGATCTCGTTCCTTCGGATGCGGCCCGGCAGGAACGGCTCCGCGCCGAATACCGCTTCATGCTCGGGCTCGACCCGCTGCCGGTCCGGACGCCGCTCGGCACGACGGTCACGGGGCGCCTCGAGGGGGATGGCTATGCCGTCGACATGCTCCATTACCAGAGCATCCCCGGCCTCTACGTCACGGCGAATCTGTGGCGTCCCGCCGCGCCGCCACCCGCCGGCGGATATCCGGCAATCGTCTATGTCTGCGGCCATTCCGGCCGCGGCCGCGACGGTAACAAGACCGCCTTCCAGGATCAGGGCATCTGGTTTGCCCGGCACGGGTATCTCTGCCTCGTCATCGACACCCTCCAGCTCGGCGAGATCGCCGCCACCCACCACGGCACCTACCGCGAGGGACGCTGGTGGTGGCAGTCCCGCGGCTACACGCCCGCAGGCGTCGAATGCTGGAACGGGATCCGCGCCATCGACCTCCTCGTCGACCGCGCCGACGTCGATCCGCAACGAATCGGTGTCACGGGGATCAGCGGTGGCGGCGCTGCCACCCTGTGGATTGCCGCGGCCGACGAACGGGTGAAGGTCGCGGTGCCGGTGAGCGGGATGGCCGACCTCACCGCCTATGTCCCCGACGCGTGCATCGACGGCCACTGCGACTGCATGTTCCTCGTGAACACCTTCCAATGGCCCTGGGCACGGATCGCCACGCTCGTCGCCCCCCGACCGCTCCTGTTCGTCAACAGCGACACCGACCCGATCTTCCCGATGAGCGCCAGCGAACGCGTGGCGGCGATCCTCGAGCGGGTCTACGCGATCCACGGCGCCGGCGACCGCTTCGACGCTCAGGTCAGTCTCGGTGGCCACGCCTACCGCGCCGACATTCGCGCCGGCGCCTATCGTTTCCTCGGCTCCTGGCTGAAGGACGATCCGCGCCCGATCACCGATGGCGAGATCGACCTCGTCGACGAGCGCGGGGCCACGCCCGTCCACCCGATTCCACCGGAGCGCCTCCGCGTCTTTCCGCGTGACGCCGATCTCCCTGCCGATCAACTCAACACGACGATCGACGCACACTTCGTGCCGCTTTCGCGTCCCGAGCCTCCGCAGCCTCTCGACCACGATCCCTGGCGTGGCCGGCTGCTCGACGCCCTGCGCCACACGACCTTCCGCGACCTCGCCGATGTTCCGAAGGCGCCGGCCGTCGAGCGCCCCGTCGACGGCCCGTGGCGCGTCGAGAGCGAGCCGGGGCTGTTCGTCGAACTCTTCCCCCCCACCCCCGCGACACTCGCCGCGGCGAAGCGGCATCGGCTCGTGATTCGCGGGGGCGACGCGGAGATCCCCGTCGCGGTCGACGAGGGCACGGCCCTCTGGGTCCTCGATCCACGCGGCGTCGGGGCCGGCCGGTGGACACGACGGAATCCCCCCAACCATGTCGAGCGATCGATGGCGCTCCTCGGCGACAGCGTCGCCGGCGGGCAGGTGCGCGACACGCTCGCCGCAATCGCCGTGATCCACGCAGCCGATTCAGACGGCGTCGCCCGGCGGCCGATCGAGTTGGCCGGATCGGGGGCCGCTGGGCTCGTCGCCGCCTACGCGGCGCTGTTCTCGCCGCTGGTCGCCTCGGTCGACCTCGACGATCCGCCAACGACCCACATGGACCCCGAGGCCCCCGCCTTCCTCAACATTCTCCGCGTCGCCGACGTGCCGATCCTCCTCGGCCTGATCGCGCCGCGGCCGCTCACGATCCGCTCGGCCACTCCGCAGGCCTTCGCCGACACCGTCTCCATCTACGCCGCGACACGTGCACCGGACCACTGCACGGTCACGCCGGTGGACTGAACGCCCGGGGATCGACCGGGCTCAACCGATCGCCTTGGCGATGAGGAACGCGGCCGACGCTGCCAGGCCGCCGACGAGGACCGTCTGCCAGGCGCTCCGCCAGGGGTGTTCGGTCGTGAACCGCCCCTTGATGTAGCCGAAGACGAGAAGCGCCAGAAGCGTCACCGCCACCGACCAGGAAAGCGCCACCGGCACCGACGACACGAGCGCGTACGGAGAAAGTGGCACGAGCCCCCCGGCGACGTAGGCGCCAGCGATCGTCATGGCGCTGCGGGACGCGCGTCGCGGATCGGGCTCCTCGAGGCCCAATTCGAAGCGCATCATGAAATCGACCCAGCGCTTCTTGTCGGTGCGGATCGAGTTGGTGACCTTGTGCGCGTCTTCGGCGGAGAGGCCGTAGGTGCGGAGGACATCCTCGACCTCCTGCGCCTCGCGTTCCGGGATCTGTTCGACCTCCCGCTCCTCGCGGACCCGCTCGGCGGCGTAATGCTCGAGATCGGTGCGGGCCGCGAGATAGCCCCCCAGCCCCATGGCGATCGCCCCGGCCGCCACCTCCGCCAGGCCGGCGGTCATGATGATGCCGCTGGATTCCACCGCCCCCGACAGCCCTGCCGCGAGGGCAAACGGCACGGTGAGCCCGTCCGACATCCCGATCACGATGTCGCGTACCGACTCCGAATCCTCGAAATGCTCCTCCGCATGCGGGGCGTGTCGGTCGGAGGAATGATGGAGGTGGGTGTCGAGTTTGTCGTGGCTCATGGTTCGTTCCCGGAGGAGGGGGCCGGAGCGGGAGGGGCACGATCGAGGAGGGCGAACTCCGCCGTCAGCCCCGGCCCGAACGCCATCGCGAAACAGCGATCGGATCCGGTGCGGGTCAACAGATCGCGGAGGATGAAGAGGATCGTGGCGCTCGACATGTTGCCATGGTCGGCGAGCACCGTCTGCGATACGGCGAGGGCGTCAGGAGCAAGCTCGAGCGCCAGCCCAATCGCGTCGAGGATCCGTGGCCCGCCGGGGTGGACCGCCCAAGCCCCGATGTCGGCGATGCCGAGCCCCTCGGTGGCGAGCGTCTCCTCCACGAGCCCACGGATCCTTCCCTCGAGCATCGCGGCCACCCGCGGAGAGAGTGTCATCCGGAAGCCGTGATCGCCGATGTCCCATCCCATCTCCGCGCGCGAATCGGGGAGGATCGACGACCATTGCCTCCGGACGCGCCATCCGCCGTCGTGTGGGTGGCCTTTGGCTGCGACGAGCGCGGCAGCGCCATCGGCGAAGATCGCATTGGCGACAACGAAGTCGCCGCGACGACCGTACTGGAAATGGAGACTGCACAGTTCGACGGCGACGACGAGGACGACGCTCCGCGGATCGGCGGCGAAGGCGCCGGCCACCCGCAAGCTGTTGAAGGCACCATGGCATCCCATGAATCCGACGTGCGTCCGGGCGACGGAGGGAGGGAGCCCGAGATCGGCGACGATTTGGAGATCGACCCCCGGATTGGCAAAGCCGGTACAGGAACAGGTCACCAGATGCGTGACCCGTCCGACTTCGACGCCGGCGAGGATCAGCGCCTCGCGTGCCGCCGCCACGGCGAGTACCCCGGCTTCCTGCTGGTAGCGATCCATCCGCGCCGCCGTCGTCGGCCCCTCGTCCTCAGGCCCGGTAGCCGGGGGGAAGAATCGCTGCACGGGGACGTTCCCGAGCACCGGCTCGAGGAGCACCGACCCACGGGTGCGGATCCGGGTCTGCCGATAGAGCGTTGGCAGTGAGCGTTCGCGGCCGGGTGGCACGTTCCCGAACGTCCCAGCCATGGCCGCGGCATCGTCCTGCGCGATCCGGCATGGGGGCAACGCGGTGGCGATGGCGAGGATCGAGAAGCTCATGAGCGTCCTCCCCGACCACCGGCGCCGGTGACCAGCGGCACGATCCGCGCGGCGAGCCCCGGCGCGATTCCCGACGAAGCCACGGCGGCCGTCACGAGCGCGGGGCTCTGCAGCCACGACGCCACTCGCCGGCAGCGCGCGTGGGGGGCGACGAAGTGGCGATCATGGGCCGCGGCATAAGCATCGCCGACGCCGCCCCCGCCCGCGCCGGCGAGGATCGCGTCGGCGGCGATCCTGGCGCTGACAAGCGCCCAGCCGATCCCTTCGCCCGTGAACGGCTCGACGTACGCCGCCGCGTCACCGACGCGGAGAAGGCGCCCTCCGTCCGAAGAAAGCGGGGCGCGGCGTGTGAGCGCTGGCGTGGCGGTGAGCCGGGCGGCGCGGAGGGCGTCTGCGAGGCGGGGGCCAACTGCAGCCGACGTCGGGCCGAGCACGGCAAGGAGCACGTCGGCCACGCCTCCCCCTTCCCGCACCGCCGCACGGTCGATCGCCGCAGCGACGTCGATCCGCCCATCCTCGAGCCGGACGAGCCCACAGTAGCCCCGTCGCCCGACCGTCATGCGAAGCTCGCCGTGGGGAAGATCGACACAATCTGCCGGGAGCGTCGTGCCGACGCCGATGAGGCAGCGCTTCCCGGCGGCACGCCCGCGCCGGCGATCGTCGATCACACGATCCCTTGCCCCGCCGCGGACACGATCGGTAAGCCCCGTGGCCAGCACACAACGATCGGCTTCGATCGTCGCGACGGCCCCGTCGCCCACGCGCCTCAAGGCAACGCGCACCGGCCCCTCCTCCGACGCCATGACGGCGACGACGTCGACTCCGGGGAGCCAGGCGACGCCGTCGGCCACTCCCGCCTCGACGATCGCGGTGTCGAGGGTTTCACGCGACAGCACCTCACCGCCACGGAACGCGATCCGGGCCGTCCTTCCGCCGCAGGAGAGGGCCAGCGTGTCAAGGGGGATCGGCGCGTTAGGAAGCCGAGGCAGTCGGAGTCGGCCGAGTTCCCCGAGCGCTGCCGGCGACAGGCAACACCCGCACACCTTGCCGCGCGGCATGCCTTCCCGGTCGACGAGGAGGACTCGCTTTCCTTGCCGCGCCAGCCGCAGGCTCGTCGCCGCTCCGGCTGGCCCGGCTCCGACGACGATGCAGTCCCACAAGATCGTCGCGGCGCCGAGCGCGATCGTCGCCGGCACGGTGTGCAGGGAAGTGTTCATCGATCGTTCCCCTCGGCGTGCCACACGATCATGACCCGCTCGGGCCAGACGCGGCGCACGTTCGCGCCCCGAAGCCCGACCGATTCCAGGAGCGCCCGGTATTCCGCTGGCGTCCGTGCCGCGCGGACGGAGCGTGGCCCGTCGACCCTGGCCACC
>JBIIQL010000133.1:0-8013 GCA_044342095.1 Pirellulales bacterium | reverse complement strand
CACGGGGTGACGGCCACCCGACGCGCTCTGAAACGACAATTACGACTTGTTGGCGCCCACTTCGTACTTCGTCTCCACGTTCCCCTTCTTCGTCCCCTTTTGGTTGTCGAATTCGGTGTAGGTGTAGGTGATCTTGGTGAAGTTCATGCTCACCTGCTCGCTCGGCAGCGGCTCGCCCGAACTGTTGCCGTGCACCGAGTAGCCGGTGAACACGACGTTCTCGAGCTTCCACTTCAGGTAGGTCTCGGTCTTGCCGGCCGTCGTCGTGGTGAACTCGACCAATACTTCCTTGTTGAACTTGCCGAGAGCACAGGCTTCCATCAGCTTCGGCGACGACTTGTCGAGTTGGCGTGTGAAGGAGATGTCGCCGAGCGACGTCTCACCTTTCGTCCGCTGCTGGTCGACCGCGCCGCCGGGGATCGAGCGGAACACAGGCAGCGAAGCGGAATCGGCGAGGATCCACTTGGTGTGTGCCGAGTCGGTGGCTTCGCCCTCGATGCCGTCAATTTTCACGAAGAGTCCCATGGATCACACTCCCTTTCGTACACAGCGAGCCGTTCGGTCCGCCCCGAGCGCCGTGCCAGGGGACTGATCCCATCGTTCCGGGGCTGCTCGCTACAACCTCGGCCCGACGTACTGTTGTCGTGAGAAATCCTGATTTGTTGCGTGAGAAATCGGAAAACCGGGCGGCACCGCCGAAAAACCCTCATTTTTCGGCCGAACGGCGGCGGATGGCCTCGGCGTCATCCAATCCGATAGCTGAACTCCCCCGCCACTTGGTCCCAGCCGACCTCGATCGTCTCCACCGGCTCCCCCTCGGCCATCCGGGCAAGCAACCGCGTGGAGAGCTCCGGAAGCATCGTTCCGGAAAGCACCCGATCGATGATGCGAGCGCCACTGTCGACCTCGTGGCAGCGATCCACGACCGCCCCCACCACCTCCGGTGTCCAGGTGAACCGGGCCTTGTAGGCATTTTCCACGCGTCGGCGGATGCCCTTGAGCTTGAGCTCGCAGATGCCCCGCATCACCTCGTCGGCCAGCGGGTAGTAGGGAATCACGTTCACCCGCCCGAGGAACGCCGGCTTGAAGACCTTGAGAAGGTCACCATGAAGCGCATCGGCGAGCGGGCCCGGATCCGGCCGCGTTTCAGGGTCGGCGCAGAGTTTCATCACCGTGTCGGTGCCGGCGTTACTCGTCATGATGACGACCGTGTTCTTGAAATCGATGTCGCGGCCCTCGCCGTCCTTCATCGCTCCCTTGTCGAACACCTGATAAAAGATGTCCTGGACGCCGGGGTGGGCCTTCTCCATTTCGTCGAGCAGGACCACGCCGTACGGCCGACGGCGGACGGCCTCGGTGAGCACCCCCCCTTCCCCGTAGCCGACGTATCCCGGGGGCGAGCCCATGAGGAGCGACACTTTGTGTTCCTCCTTGAACTCGCTCATGTTGATGACGGTCATGTTCGATTCATCGCCGAAGAGCAGTTCTGCGAGCGCCAGGGCCGTCTCCGTCTTGCCCACGCCGCTGGTACCGGCGAGGAGAAATACCCCGGTGGGTCGGTTGGGATCGGTGAGCCCGGCCCGCGCCGTACGGATCCGCTCGGCGATCACCGCCAACGCATGCGACTGGCCGACGACCCGCTCCTCGAGCCGCTTTTGCAGCTCGAGCACGCCGCGGATCTCGTCCGACACCATCCGGCCGACCGGGATGCCGGTCCAGCCGGCCACCACCTCGGCGATCGCCTGCCCGTCGACGCAGGGGCTCACCAGCGGCGTCTCCCCCTGCACCTTCTTGAGCTGCTGCTCGAGGCCCACGAGCTTGGCCCGCAGCGCCTCCAACTCCGCTTCCGGCAGCGGGGCGGCTCCATCAGCGGGCTGAACGGCTGCCATGAGCGTGGCCCGCTCCGCCCGGATCTGCCCCACGAGATTCGATTCCTCGGCAAAACGCACTTCCAGGGCGGCGAGCGTCGTGGCCGTTTCGTTTTTCTTAGCCTCGAGTTCGGTGATCGTGGCGGCGTGATCGCTCCCCGCAGCTTGCTCCCGCTTGAGGATGTCGATCTCGATGGTGAGAGCGTCGATCGTTCGCCTCGCATCCTCGATGGCCGGTGGCGTTGCCGCCTGGCCGATCGCCACCTTGGCGCAGGCCGTATCGAGGAGGCTCACCCCCTTGTCCGGCAGTTGCCGGCCAGGGATGAACCGCCGCGAGAGCTTGACCGCCTCCACCACCGCTTCGTCGAGCACCGAAACCTTGTGGTGCTTTTCGAGCGTGTCGACCATGCCGCGGAGCATCCGACAGGCCATCTCGTCGGTCGGCTCCTCCACCTTCACCACCTGGAAACGCCGCGCCAGGGCCGCGTCCTTCTCGAAATACTTCTTGTACTCGGCCCAGGTCGTGGCGGCGATCGTCCGCAGTTCACCGCGGGCGAGCGCCGGCTTGAGCATGTTCGCCGCATCCCCCTGCCCCGCCTGGCCGCCGGCGCCGATGAGCGTGTGGGCCTCGTCGATGAAGAGGATGATCGGCGTCGGCGACTTCTTCACCTCATCGATCACCCCTTTAAGCCGGTTTTCAAACTCCCCCTTCACCCCCGCGCCCGCCTGCAGCAGGTTGAGGTCGAGCGTGCGGAGCGAGACGTTCTTCAGCGGCTCAGGGACGTCGCCGTCGGCGATCCGCTGGGCGAATCCCTCCACGACCGCCGTCTTGCCCACCCCTGCTTCGCCGGTGAGGATCGGGTTGTTCTGCCGACGCCGCGTGAGGATGTCGACGATCTGCCGCACCTCCGCCTCGCGTCCGCGAACGGGATCGATCTTCCCCGCCTTCGCGCGGCCCGTGAGGTCGATCGTGTACTGATCGAGGTTCGGCGTCTTCGTCGGCCCGCGGGGCTTCCCATCGGCCCCCGCAGCCGCGTCGCCGGCAGGCGCGTCGCCTGACGCCACGCCGCCCGGCATGAAGTCTGATTCGGTCGACCGGACAAAAACCCGCGACGCCTCGCGGCGGAGCACATCGGGCGAGATCCGGCGAAACTCATCCGACGCAGCGAGAAGCCGCTGGGAGAGCGATTCATCGGAGAGCAGGGCCACGAGCAGCCAGGCCCCGCGGACCTTCTCGTCGCCAAAGTCGACGCTGGCGATCAGCCAGGCCTGCTTGATGAGGTCGCAGACCTCGGGCGACAGCAACGGCGGGCGGGCGTTGCCGGTCTTGAGGCGATCGATCGCCTTCGTGAGATCGGTGAGTACCCTGCCCTGGTCGATGTCGAAAGATTTGAGCAGCAGGCAGATGTCGTTGCCGGGTTGCTCGAGGAGTTTCGTGAGCCAGTGCTCGACCTCGACGTTGTAGTTCGTCCGCGACAGGCACAGCCCCGCTGCCCCCTCGAGCGCCCGCTGGCAGACGGGGTTGAGCTTCCCGATGAGTCCCTTGAGATCGAGTCCGGCCATGCCTTGGGTCCTTCGTGCCTACGCCGTCGCCATCGGCTCCATCCGGCCCCCCCGGGAGACCGCGCCGAAAGAAAGGGCAATGTAGCAGGCCATGTCGCCGCCCGAAACAAGCCCCGGCCACGCGGACGAGCCTCGGCCTACGGGTACCCTTGGTCCAGGCGACGGTTCGGGTATCCTCAGCGGGCTGTTGAGATCTCGGAGGAGTTTCGCCGCCGGCATTCCCGCGGGAGGGCCCGGCGATCGCAGCGGCATCGAGTCCCCCGATGCAGATCACGGCTCGTCCAGGCCAAGGACTTTTGGAGCCATTACCGAGCCTGTTCTCAAACACGGCTCCAAAAGCTCCCTGAAGATGGTCGCGCTCAACGGCCCATCCGACCAATTCGCTCCGTGTCACCACCGCCTCCGGCAAACCAATTCCCTTCTCCACGGACGTCTTCCATGACACTGACTGTCGGGATCAAAACCTACGATGGCAGGACGGGCCACAAGACGCGCGATCTCGTCCAGAATCCGGAGTTCAGGCGGCTCTTCGACCAGCACTTCCGCAACTGCAGCGACGACGTGAAACGCAGGGCGATGACGAAACTCGCCCGCTGGGTGTCGGATTCAGCCAACCCTTGGATTCCGCACTGGAAAAAGGGGCAGGGAAAAAGTTTTTCGGGCTACAAAGCGGTGGTCGAGTGGCTCAGGTACAAGACAGAGAAACAATTCCAGGCGAATGCCGTGAGGGAAAAGGAACTCGCCGAGCAGATCAACGCTTGTCCGGGGATTCGGGAAACGGTCGCCGTTTACGCCACCCAATACCTCCAGACGCACTGGGACAAGGTGCTCACTGACCAACAACGACGATCCAACAGGGACCAGAGGGGACGTTACTCGTTTTTCTACAGCAATATCCTGTGGCGCGACCGCCGCTTGGGGGACGGCATCGACTATTTTCGGGGGAAGAAAAATCCATCCCTTTCGGAAATGGCCGCATTCCTCGCCGATTATGCCCTCAAATGCTCGGAAAGACCGAAGACGACCTCCTTCACCAGGGGCCATGACCAATTACGTTACAACGCGGTGAGACTCAACCACGAAGTCGCCGAGGCGATGCAGGCACTGGAGACCGCCTTTCAGGAAACACGAGAGCAAATCCCGCAGTTGGCAGCTGCCAGCGAGGAGTCGGCAAATACGCTCCGCCTCCTGCAAGACGGCGCTCCGATGGAGCAATTCATGGCAGACGAGAATCTTCTCGCGAATTTCAATTACTTCAAGCGACGGTTTGCGGCCGGGATGACAGACGAAGCCTTGTACGCGTCGTCGGAGTTCCGAAACTACCGCAGAGCCCTGCGTCAAGCTTTCCGTAGTCAACAAACACTGATCGACACGGCCCTGCAGCAAAAGACCGCCAGTGTGACCAATGAAGGGATGGAGCAGCGGAGAGCGGAAGAACGCATGAACGTGAGTCGCAAGAACAGGCTCGAGTTCAATGTCGATCCAGAGCACGCGTGGACGGAGTTCATGATGAGGGGGAGTCAGGTCATCGGCGCCGGTCCTTCGAGCACCACCGCCTCGACTCTCGAACTCGTGAAGCTCATCACCCCCTCGGACATCAAGAAAGACGAAGTCCACATGCAGAAGGCCTATTACTCGGTCGCCGTTTCCCTCTTCGCGTTCTGGCGGCGAAAAAAATCGACGCTTCAGGGGAAGTCCGCCGTCCACACGTGGAACGAAGTCATCACCGCACTGGAAAACTACCTCTGGGAGGCATCGGAATACATCTTCCCCTTGGACCTCGACGCCGTCGCTCCGCAACAAGACATGCAGTGCCGTACCTATGTCTATCCCGACAGATTCACCGAGCGGGGCACTCCGATTTACCTCAACCACGGACAAGTTTGAGTGCCTGATTCAACGAAACATCCGAGGACTGTCAGATGACATCGATCCTGTTCCAAGGCGAAGAGCACCGACTTTCCGGTGTGTCCCCCGAAGTGGGGCAACCGATGCCGGCGTTTACACTCGTCGGTGGTCGGGCGCGCGACCCGAACTTCATCGACCGGGCCGAGGTGGTCTCGTGGGGGAAGCCAGTACTCTTCTGCGTAGTCACCTCCGTCGACACGCCGGTCGGAAGCCTCCAGGCCAAGGTTTTCGAGAAGCGACTGGCCGACTCCCCCCTCGCCGATCGCGTGGCGGCGATCCTGGTGACAAGCGATCTCCCCTTCACCATCAACCGTTTCTGTCGAGCGGAGGACATCGACCACCTCGCCGGAGGAAGCGACTACCTTAGTAAGTCGTTCGGAGAGAATTGGGGGCTGTTGATCGAAGGGTACAATCTTCTCACCCGTGCGGTGTTCGTCGTCGACACCGATGGACTCATCCGGCACCGAGAGATCGTCCCTGAGATCACGTCCGAGCCGGACTACGGGGCGGCCTTGGAATCACTGTTCGGGCTCGTTTGAACGTCACGCCCAACGCCCCCCCTTCGCAGGCGACGAGGACGCAATGGCAATCACGAGCGAACCCGAGTGGCGACTTCTCAATTTGGTCGCCCCTCGACGCGGCGACATCCTCATCAAGAAGGTCTTCGCCGCCGGTAGCGGCATCGAGAAGGCGATCGTGTTCCTGCAGAAGGCCCAGAATCAGTTTAACGCCGGCCACGAGTCGGCAGAGCACGCCGCGATCTGCATCGGTCCGCTGTTCGTGGCGGAGGCGGAAGGGGCGGGCGTGGTCGCCAACTCGCTCGTCACCGCGGACCGCGGGCATACGAAGTATGTCGTCTACCGGCACAGAGATCCGGCCATCGGCGAACTGGCCGCCGCGATCGCCGAGAGTGTGGCCCGGGGGCGAAACAACCTCGTCTACACCCGAGCGACCAGAACCATGGGGGGCGGCTACAAACTCGCCGGGGCCGCCGCCTCGCTTTTCAGCGGACCGGGCCATCAGCCCGTGACCGCACGCGTGGAGACGTGGCCAAGTTACGTTCTGAATCTCGTCCGATATTATACCGACGGAAAGTACTTCCACCGGGACTGGGCGTTCTGTTCGATGTTCGCCTGCGGATGCTTCGAGGCGGCGTGCCTCCTCAGCGAGCGTGTCGACTGGGCGCTGCGCGTCGATCCCGCGATGGTCAGTCCCCGGGAATACGAGCATCGACTCGAAGAGAGTCGTCAGGCCTATCAGCAGGTCGGCAGGTACCTCCACGTCGAGGACATGACCGTCGGGAACAGCGGCCGTCACGTGGAGCTGTTTGAGAAGATCAAGCAGGCCGTCGAGGACTACCACAAGACACATCGCGGCGGTGGGGTGAAGGGTGGACAGGCGCTCATGGCACGCTTCGGCTTCCGGAGCGTGAGTCCGGAAAGCCAGCGGGCGCTCATCGATCTCACCCGCTGGATCCGCTCCACCGAGGCGCTCCGGAGAAGCCACCGCTTCGCCGTCGAGGTCGAAACCCTCTATTTGTACGTCCTCTATTTCATCAGCGCTCCCCGGACGGAGATCGCCCCGATCGGTTTTTCCGACGGACTGCGGCAGACGATCGACGAGTTGTGGGGAACGCCCGAGTTCAGGAGGGTCCTCCAGGTCACAGGCGGTCTCGGAGCGCCGCTCAATCAAAAATCGACTTTCTACGAGATCTTGACCAATTTCAACAGGCAGTTGGTGCAGGACACCAACGCTCGCCGCAGGAGCAACCGACTTGGGACGCGACTCGAATAGCGTCGGCTCCCTCACGGCCCCCACCCGCATCCTCCAGGCGGGAAATCCCTGCCCCGGCGACCGCCTTCGAGAACGCCGTCTTTGCCTCCCGAGCCACTTCCATCGCAGAGAGGACTTCGATCATGACCGACGAGACACTGCCCCCCCGCACGGTGACATTCCGGGGCACGCCCTACGCGTTGGCGGGCAACCTTCCCGAGGTCGGCCTGGTCGTCCCCGAGTTTCGTCTCTCGCGTTGGTGGGACGCGACGCGCATCGAGGTCACCCTCGAGGAAACGCTGTCGGCCGGGCTCCCGATGCTCTTCAGCGTGGTGCAGTCGGTCGACGCTCCCATCAGCCGCCTGCAGGCGAAGACCTTCGACCTGAAACTCGAGGAATTCCAGGGAGCCGTTCTCGGAGCCCAGATCTCCTCAGACCTCCCCAATACCATCAATCGCTTCCTGCTGCAGGAGGACATCCTCCGTCTCGACGGTCTGAGCGACTACTACGACCAGAACTTCGGCCGCTCGTTCGGGGTGCTCATCGAAGAGCCTCGGGTACTCACCCGGGCCGTCTTCGTGATCGACTGGAAGGGCGTGCTTCGTTACGCGGAGGTCGTGCCGGAAATCACCCAGCAGCCCGACTACGACGCCGCCATCGCCGTCCTCCGCCAACTCGTGGTGAACGCCCCGGGGGCGATTGCGTCGTAACCGGGCCGCACTTTGAGGATGACACCACGGTCGAGGGCGCTGCTATCGCTGCAGCGATTCCGAGGACTCGACGGCAACCAGACGGTACCTTGTTGCCGGATGGCCACGGTTGCCGCGTGCGCTCAACGATCGCAGGCTCACCCCTCGCGCCTCAAAGCAGTTCCGCGAGGGCGTCGATCGCGGCGTCGTCA